>JACPVC010000125.1 GCA_016191955.1 Chloroflexota bacterium | reverse complement strand
GCTGGTTGTGTGCTCAGTTTTTTTACATCCAACGAGCCAATTATATGGATTCAGGGGGCATCAGTCAAGGTCTTAATTAGTGAAGAGAGCCTGACTTTAAGGTGGAATCTGCGCCTCTTCCCCGAACTTTTGCCTGATTCAGCCTATCTGGGAGTTTCTCTAATCTGAAGATCAGAAAACCCAACCTCCACAGACGACTTCTCGCTCGGCTCAGCGGCGAGGTAGAACCTCCCCATCTTGAAGCGCTCATCTTGAAAAGAGGTAGCGAGCACTCCGTTCAGGTAGATGCGAAAATTACCCCCGTTACAGATCACACGCAGACGGTTGAACGCGTCCATCCCCGGGCGCAGCGCTGTATGATACGACCACGGCATGATCTTATAAAAAAGCGACTCCCCTTTTTCATCCCTAGCAACATAGCCAAAGGTGTAGGACGCCTGAGCCGAGACCATGACTCCATAGCTGCCCTCGGGGGTGTGACGAAAAAAACAGCCGGCATTAATCCATTCCTTATTGCCGTCGAAGAATCGCATGGTTACACTGGCGTCAAAGTTATCCAAAAAGCCGGAGCTTTTCAGCATAAAATATGAGTTGAACTGCGGCTTGAACTTTCCGCGTAGTTCGGCGGGCGGTCCGTTGTGAAACGAGAGCATGTCAGTGTTGACCGTCTCCCAGCCGGGTATAGTCTTTTGGCTGAAGTCTGCGCCGAGGAGCAGGTCACCCATATCCGGCTCAGGTGTGAGCGTTTTGGGCAGGCGAAAACTGGTGCCACAAAATTCACAAACGGCAACGTCTGACTTAGCAACAGAGGCGGGCAATGCCGCACCGCAGTTGGGACAATTAAGCGCTTTCATGGTGTGGGTATCAGTGTAGGTGTTTCGGTCGGAGTATCGGTTGGGATGATAACCAACGTTGGCGTAGGCGTGTCGGTTGGGAAGGGAGTCAGCGTCGGCGTGGCAGATGGCACGGTTGGAATGGGCAGGCTCAGGTTAAGTCGGACGCGTTCGTTCACTTCCGTTCTTTCGCCGATGAGAGTCAAACGCAACGTCACGATCCCGTTCGGAAGGCTGGAAATATTCCATGTGGTGAGGGTGCCATCTTCCACGGGTTTGCTATCCGCGGCAAGGGTCGTCCATCCGCCTGGGTCTTCGCCAAAGCCAAAATCCAATCGCCATTGTTTGAAATTGCCATTTGCCGAAGCTGTACCTTTAACCTCGAATACCGCAGACGAGATCACCTGTCCATCGACAAGGCTTATTTCGATCTTCGGCTGCGGATCGCCTTCCTGACATTTCCGTTCTGGCGCAATGGCTGGCGTTTCATCCAAACCATGGTCTACCAGCCATGCTTTGCCAACGCCGGTCTCGAACCATTTGAGCGCCCAAGTGTCTTTGACGTTCATCGCCAACTTTTCATCGGTAGGACCGTCACAAGCATCAGACGCTTCATAACCGGTCCAAAGATCGATCCTGACGCGCCGCACAAGACCATCACTTTTCGGCAATGGCGACTGGTCGAACGCGAAGACTTCGGTATATTCGCCGCCGCATTCGTTGGTAGGTTCGGTTCCACCAAGGCGGCAAACGACTTTATCGACAATGCCCGCTGGACGTGTGAACGGAGTCGGCGAGCCATTGGTGAGATACGGCACGGCAAATTCCATGAACTGCGACCAGATGGGAGCCGCGCCGCTCAAGCCAGACGAACTGACCATGGGTGTGTAATCGGCATTGCCAACCCACACGCCGGTGACAAGGTCGGGGGTGTAACCTATTGTCCAGTTATCGCGGATGTCGTTGGTGGTTCCGGTCTTGGCGGCGACCTGGAACGAAAGGTTCAACCTGGAGTTACGCCCGAATGTATAACTGCGGGCTTCGTTATCCGAAAGGATGGACGAGATCAGATAGGCATGTTCCGGGCGGATGATCTGCTCGCCTTCGGGCGGCTGGTATTCGTAGACTACTTCGCCATCGAAGGTGGTGATCTTGAGAATCGCAACCGGCGAGACCTTCTTGCCGCCATTGGCGAAGACCGAATATGCACTGGTCATGTCGAAGAGACTGACATCGCCCCCGCCCAAGGTAAGCGATAAGCCATAATCAGTTCGCGTGAGCGAGGTGATGCCAAGGCGTTCTGCCATGGCGATCATGCCGTCTTTCTCGGGTGTATTGGGGTCGTCGTAAATGCCGACAAACTCAAGCGTCTTGACGGCGGGAATGTTGAAGGAATTTGCAAGCGCAAGACGGACAGGCAAGCCGCCGTGGAAGGTCCCATCGTAGTTGCGCGGCTCGTAAGGCGGATTGGCTCCATCGGGGAATTGAGTAGGAACGTCCCAGATCCAAGTGGCGGGCGTCCAGCCTTTTTCAAAAGCGGCGACATAGGTAATCGGCTTGATGGATGAACCCGGCTGACGCGTGGGGCTGATCGCCATGTTGATCTGACCGGAGATAGCGGCATTATTGAAATCTGGCGAGCCAACCATGGCAAGGATTTGACCCGTCGAGGGTTGAATGGATACCAACGCGCCGTTCTTGGTATTGTTATCCACCATCGCAGCGACTTGATTGGTCACCAATTGCTGTGCCTGATCTTGAAGGACGGGGTCGAGCGTGGTGTACACGACAAAGCCAGAGCGATAAATCGTCTGCGCATCGTACAGCTTTTCCAACTCCGCGCGGACGAAGTTCACCCAATGCGGATATTGCGCTGCGCCGAAAGAGGGCGGAACGAAGTTGTAGGTCTTGATCTGATTGGCGGCGTCAGTAGCGGCAACCGGGTCGACGCAGACACGTCCCTCGCTGTTGCTGACCTCGATACAGTTTTGCGCCTGGCTCAGCTCGAACATCAGCACCAGCACTTGTTGATGACGAAGCAACGTCCCTTCGGGGTTGGTGTAAATGTCATAGACAGCGGGCGACTGCGGTAAACCAGCAAGGAAGGCAGCTTCACCCAACGTCAGGTCACGCGCGGATTTATTGAAATAAGTATTCGCAGCGGCTTCAATGCCGTAGGCAAGGTTGCCGTAATAGATTTCATTCAGGTAGAGTTCAAGGATCTCATCCTTTGTATAGCGACGAGTGATTTCTGCGGCGAGGATGATCTCACGCGTCTTGCGGGAGACGGTTCGTTGAGTGCGCTCTTCGGGAGTAAGCAGCAAAGCGCGCGCCAACTGCTGAGTGATGGTCGATGCGCCGCCGCCCTCCCCTTGTGTGACATAGTTCGTCCACAAGGCACGCATAATCGCGATGGGGTCAAAGCCAGGGTTGTTGTAAAAGTCCTTGTCTTCGGTGGCGATGGTGGCGGCAACAAGGTTCGGGGAGATTTCGCTCAGCGGAATGTAATTGCGCCGCCCGGCTGTTGGATCGTTCAGTTCATACAAGACCTGACCATTCCGGTCGAGGATACGCGTGGTCTGGAATTGCGAAGTACGGTTCTTCAAGTCCGCTACATCGGGCAGGGTGCTGGCAATGGAATAATACTGATAGACAAGGATCGAACTTCCGCACAAGCCGACAATGACAATAACGAACGCGGCGATGATCGATCCGCGCACAAGGCATCCCTTATTGCCGCGTAGCGCTGAACCGATGCGACCAAAGAATGAACCAAGACGGTCCATAAACGATGGTCCTGCTGGATCAGGCTGTTGATACTGCGCGTACTGTGATTGCTGTTGGTTCTGGTTTTGTGGCAACCGATAAACGGGATGTTGATTCCCCTGCCCTTGTTTTGACTGCGGCGGTTTCGTCTCCATTGCCTGCCGATAGGCGGCATTCGTAACCCGTGTGCCGTCGAGGTCGGTCTCTTCTACGCGGTTGGGAAGCGGCATATTGTTTTCGTCGAGGTCGGGTAGATTCAGAATCGGGGTAGTATTCCCTGACCGTTTACGCGACGCCGTATCATCGTCGGAAGGAGGCGTGGGGTTCAGGTCTTTGCGAGTCTCTTCTTCAGAACGGATCAATCGACGCAGTCTATCGTTGTCTTCTTTACTCATTATTAAACCTTCTCATCCGTCATTGCGAGGGCGTTAGCCCGAAGCAATCTCAGACTTAATCATAAGATTGCTTCGTCGGAAGAACACCTCCTCGCAATGACGAGGTTACTTCGGTTTGCTCAACATCAATAAATTCAACGTGCCCTTCTGGAGCACTTCATCACTCTGATTGCGGACTTCCACCTGTGCAATCAACGCGCCGCCGCCGATGCGCGGCAGGGCTTTAGTCTCACCGATAGTCAAGACAGAATGAATGGTATCACCGATAAAAATAGGCTTTACGAATTTCCATTCCTGAATTTCGCGGAAGGCAAGCACGGTCCCTTCAAGCAGACCCGTGCGCATGATTAAGCCCACGCCAATAGACATGCCCAACAACCCATGTGCGATGCGCTGACCGAAGGGAGTCGTCTTTGCAAACTCGGCATCGGTGTGGATTTGGTTGTAATCGCCCGTCAAGCCTGCGAAGTTGAAAATAGCATCTTCGCTCACGGTGCGTGAAGCGGTCTTGACCGTTTGCCCTACTGAGAATTCTTCAAAGTACAGTCCAGCCATGTTTGTCTCCTCGTCTATTCATATTCCCGGTGGTTGAGTAGGGCGAGTGCTCTTCTCGCCCGTATCGAAACCACCAGTTTTCTAAAAGTAATTTCTATTTTACAAATAACTGCTGGTTTCGATACGTGGCGCGACATTCACGCGCCACTACTCAACCAGCGGAATTCACTTACTAAATTATACCTGTTTGACCATCCGCCCATCTGCCCGTACAATTGGCGGCATGCGCGACTGGTCTCTCCGTCTTGGCGACCCGCTCCACCTCACTCTTGCAGCGGATGCCCGTTTGTGCAAGCCGGATTACGCCAACGATCACATCTGGGAAGTGGAATTAGGCAACAACGACCCTGAACGGTCTGCTGTGGGCATTGCCACCACCTACGGTTCACGGGCACGCTCGATGCGCCTCTTTTTACGCTTCACCGAAGGTGGCAACAGCGTTACAGACCCTAACACCTTCGCTGCCAAACCGTCACTGCGACGCTTCTACCCAAACTTCCTAACTCTCGATTTTGTTCCCCTTGAAAATTTACAAACCACGGCAGATTTTTGGGTTCCTGAATCACATGCCGTTGCAGGTCGCGTCACACTCGCAAATAAATCCACAACCGTCCGCAACATTCAACTCGAAGTCTGCGCCGCGCTTGCTCCACTCAATGGGCAATCCATCATCCCCACTCAACAACAACTCGTCAATATTTTAGCGGGACAAACCAGCGGAATCGCCCCCGTGATCTTTATGACGGGCGGACCCAAACATGGACCCGGACCGCACGCCTCGCTCATTCTGGACCTTGAGCTGGGTCCCGGCGCCACTCGAACCATTTCCTTCGCTGAAGCCGCACTCGACACCATCCCCGAAGCCTTCGACCTCGCGCGCAAAACTGCTGCCCGCCCGTGGCAAGCCGAACTTGCCCGCATCGAAATGCTGGACGAGAGTCAGACTCTCGACATCCGCACCGGCGACCCGGAATGGGATGCCGCGCTCGCGTTCAGCCAAAAAGCCGCGCATGCCTTGTTCATGCACAGCAATCAATTACCAAACCCATCTTTCGTTCAAGCGCGCCACAGCGACCATGGACATTCCAACAAAGGCGATGGCACCGACTACCCGCCCGCATGGAACGGTCAATTTGTTTTGGATGCCTATTACTTAACCAGTATCTTAAACGTCACACCGCAAGTATCAAAGAATCTTCTGCTCAACTTTTTATCCACGCAGAACGAAGACGGCGAAGTGGATGGCAAACCCGGCATCGCCGGTCAGCGCGGACGGTTTCTCGCCATGCCCATCCTCGCCAGCATGGCATGGAAATATTATCAAGTCACACAAGATACAGATTTCCTTGCGGAAGTCTTCCCGAAATTATTTAAATTCTTCTGGTCCTGGTTCTCTGGCGCGCACGACCGCAACCGCGACGGCACGCCCGAATGGGATCACATTCTGCAAACCGGCTTGGAAGATAACCCGCTCTTCGATGTCTGGAACCCGTGGTCGCAAGGTATGGATGTGTCCTTCGTCCACAGCCCATCGCTTGAGTCCATGTTGTATCGCGAAGCATTGACATTAATAAAAATTGGAAAGAAACTCGGCAAGCCCGATGAAGAGACTGCTTTAATTTTTGCACAGGCAGAGAAGCTCAAAGAATCGCTCGACGCCAGTTGGAATTCGCGTGTCAGTTTTTATTCCTACCGCGACCGCGAAACAGGGGTTATGACCGAAAGTAAGATCATCGCCAAACGCAAAGGCGACGGCTCGATGCGACCCAAATTCGAGTCTGAGACGCCGGTACGCTTGCTGGTGGAGATTCAAACCAAAAGTCCAGGTGCGAAGCGACCGGAAGTGGAGATCAACGAATACTTCACCAAGTCCAAAGGGGAGAGTGAGATCATCGCCGGGCATCAATTCCAATGGCGCACCGGCGGGTTGGTCGCAACAACTCAAATGACATTCTCGCGTGTTGGTCGAATCAGTGTGGTAGGCTTGGAAGAAACCGACAAGATCAACGTCCGCATTGTGGATATGACCGGTGAAGACATCACGCTCGCGTTGCCGCTGTGGGCGGGTGCGCTCGAAAAGCAACGAGCCTACGCGATGATCGGGCGCAACATCATGACTGCGGATCGATTCGACAGACCGTTCGGCATGCCGTCCCTCCCAAATGTGCCGGATAAAGAAGCAGAGAATGTTTCGCTCAGCGTGAGCCTGCCGTGGAATTTATTGCTCGCTGAAGGCTTGCTCGACTACGGCTTCCGCGCCGAAGCGACACGATTGACCGCGCATTTGATGAACGCCATCATCCAAAACCTGAAACAGAACCGTGCGTTCTACCAGCGTTACCATGCCGAAAAAGGGACGGGTATTGGCGAACGCAATTCACTCACTGGCTTTGCGCCGGTTGGCTTGTTCATGCAAGCTCTGGGCGTGACGGTTCTTTCCGGTACGCGCGTAAAACTTGAAGGACGAAATCTTTTCCCATTCGCAGTCACGATCAAACATAAAGGTATGTCCATTGCGAGAGGACAGGAACAAACCACGGTCACATTTGCAAGCGGCGAAAGCGTGATCGTCAAAGACGAAGCGCCTTGTATTGTTGAGATGTAATCAAGTGTGCGTCGCATATTATCCCCGTATGGGGACCAGACTTAACAAGATTCATCCACCCGAAGACAAAATCTCATTAATCAGAATTAACCAACCCGTTTGGTGCGACGCACTGACGGCAGCAAGTGACAGTCACCTGCGAGGTGACTGTCACTTTTCTTTAATCCAAATACCCGAATTCATGGTATAAAAATTTGAAGGCAAAATCACAGACCTATACTCAAAAATATCCTTTGCTGAACACAACTGCA
The DNA here is from genome assembly GCA_016191955.1 of Chloroflexota bacterium. Taxonomy (GTDB): domain Bacteria; phylum Chloroflexota; class Anaerolineae; order Anaerolineales; family Villigracilaceae; genus Villigracilis. The sequence goes on along the minus strand of JACPVC010000125.1, from coordinate 4,267 downwards.
CGCCGAATCCACTTTTTAGAGGCGAATGAAGGAAACGTTACAAGACCAACTCACTTTTCTGTACGGGGAAAATATTTCTGCGCGCCTGCTCGAACGAACTCAGAACTTATTGGATGAACATCACCCACGCATCAAACCGCGCGACGGCACACTGACCGAACGCGACTCGATTCTCATCACCTACGGCGACCAGGTTCAAGCTCCAAACGAAAGACCGCTGCAAACACTCAAAGCATTTTGCGATAAATATTTAACGGACGTTGTCAGCGGAATACACATCCTACCCTTCTATCCGTGGACATCCGACGACGGATTCTCCGTCGCAGACTATCGTCAGATCGACCCTGCCCTTGGCGACTGGAAGGATGTATCGTCCATGCAAAACTTTCGTTTGATGTTCGATGGTGTCATTAATCACATCTCATCGCAAAGCGAATGGTTCAAAGGCTTTTTAAAAGACGACCCGCGTTATTGTGATTATTTCATCAGCATCGAGGATGAGCTGGACCTTTCGCAAGTCGTACGTCCACGGGCATTGCCATTGCTGACACCCTTCAAAACGATATCAGCGCAGAAAAAAGTTTGGACAACCTTCAGCGACGACCAGATCGATCTCAACTTCAAGAATCCCGAAGTCCTGCTCGAAATACTCGACATACTCCTGCTTTATGTCGAACACGGCGCAACCTTCATCCGCCTCGATGCAATCGCTTATCTTTGGAAAGAGCCGGGAACGACCTGCGTCCATCTTCCTCAAACGCATCGCGTCATTCAATTCCTGCGTGCCGCCATCCATGAAGTCGCACCGCATGTGCATCTCATCACCGAGACCAACGTCCCCCACACCGATAACATTTCCTATTTTGGCGATGGCTCGAATGAAGCTCAACTCGTTTACAACTTCGCTTTGCCCCCACTGACTCTCCACACCTTCCACACGGGCGACGCGCGCATCTTATCGGATTGGGCAAAGACGTTGACCTTACCTTCTGATAAAACGACCTTCTTCAACTTCCTCGCCTCTCATGATGGAGTCGGGCTGAATCCTGCGCGTGGGATTTTATCGGACGCTGACATCGACTCGTTGGTCGAAAAAACCGTCGCACATGGCGGTTTGATCTCCTACAAACACAATGCAGACGGAACCCAAAGTCCTTATGAGATGAACATCAATTATTTCGATGTGCTTTCCGATCCATCCCTGCTCCAGCCGCCGTCACTTCGACAAAGCTCAGTGCAAGCCTCGGCGGCGACCTCATCGCCGGGGACAGCGATGGGAGCAGAGTCTATGGATCTGCAAGTCAGCCGTTTTATCGCCGCACAAGCCATCATGCTTTCACTCATCGGCATGCCCGGTATTTACTTCCATAGTCTCTTCGGCTCACGCGGTTGGGCAGAAGGCGTAAAACAAACCGGGCGCAATCGCACCATCAACCGCGAGAGGTTGCAGTTCGACATATTGCAAAACGAACTGGCAGATGAAAATTCTCTGCGCTCGAAAGTTTTCACGAAATACAGTCAGCTATTGAAAATGAGAAGCGGTTCGCCCGCGTTCGACCCGTATGGCGGGCAAAAAATAATAGACCTTCATCCTTCCGTGTTCGCCGTCGAACGGACATCTCCAGACGGCAAAGCGCGCGTTCTATGTTTTCACAATGTCAGTCAAGAATTGGTTTCATTTTCCATGAAGGACGGATCCGATATCATTCTTGAGCCTTATCAAGTTATTTGGTTAAAGAACACTTCGGTGGTCGAGTAGGCGGTGTTCGTCCGCCATATCGAGACCACCAAAGTGATGGTGTGCATCTCGTTAACGGGTGGTCTCGATATGGGCTCGAAGAGCACTCGCCCTACTCGACCACCAGCACATTGAAATAATTAAAGGTAACCCTATGACGAATCCTTCTCATCACATTGGCTTCATCTCCACCCGTTTTGCAGGCACAGACGGCGTTTCACTAGAGACGCAAAAATGGGCAACGGTGCTCGAGCGGATGGGTCATCAGTGTTTTTACTTCGCAGGCGAATGCGACCGAAGCAGAGACCAGTCTCATGTCGTGCCAGAGGCGTTCTATCGTCATCCCGAAATTGACGCGCTCAACAAGGTCGCCTACTCCGGCAGTTGGACGGTCACCAGGGAGGCGCGCGCATCTCATCCTGAAATGATCGAGTTGCATAAGGATTTTTTCTCCATCTACGTCCGCCCGCCGCAGATGACGAAGCGTGTCAACGAGTTGAAGGAATATCTCAAGGAGGAGTTATATAAATTTGCGCGGCGCTTCGCCCTGGAAATCCTCGTCATCGAAAATGCGGTGACCATTCCGCTCAATCTGCCGCTCGGGCTTGCCCTCACCGAATTCATCGCCGAGACGGGGTACCCCACCATCGCGCATCATCATGACTTTCATTGGGAACGTCAGCGCTTTCAAGTCAACTGCGTGAACGATTATCTTGCCGCGGCATTCCCTCCCACTTTACCTTCGATTCGACATGTGGTTATCAATTCGATACAAGCGCAGCAGATCGCAACGCGTTATGGCGTCTCGTCACGCGTCATTCCCAACGTGATGGACTTCGACTCTCCACCGCCGCCGCCCGATGCCTACACCTTGAACGTGCGCTCGGACTTCGGCATCGAACCCGGCGAATATTTTTTCCTGCAACCTACGCGCGTCATCCAACGCAAGGGCATCGAGCATGCCATCGAACTAATGCGCCGCCTCGAAATGCCCGCCAAGCTCATCATCTCGCACGCCTCCGGTGATGAAGGCTCGGACTATGAACAACGTGTGCGCGAGTATGCTTATTTACTGGATGTGACCGTCCGCTTTGAATCGGACCAGGTCCAGGATGAACGCGGTACGACCAAAGACGGGCGGAAGATCTACACCCTTGGCGATGTGTACCCGCATGCCGATTTCGTCACCTACCCATCCAGCATCGAGGGCTTCGGCAACGCCTTTCTCGAAGCCGTGTACTACCGCCGCTTGATCCTGGTCAACAACTACTCCATTTACGAAGTGGACATTAAACCCAAAGGCTTTCGCACCGTTTGGTTCGATGGGTTCATCAACCAAAGCACATTGGAGGCGGTCCGCAATGCGCTGAAGCACCCTGAATTGGCGCAGGAATGGGCGGAAGAAAATTATCAGCTTGCCAAACGTTATTTCTCTTTCACTATGCTCGAAATGCGGTTGGGGTCCGTGCTCGCAGATTGCCTTGGGTATCTGGCATGAAGATCGCCATCCTGCATTATTCCGTCCCACCCATCGTTGGCGGTGTGGAAAGCGTCATCGCGCACCACGCGCGGCTCATGTCTGCGGGTGGGCATTCCGTCCGCCTGGTCGCGGCGCGCGGCTCGGCGATGAACGATCAAATTCCGCTGATGTACGTCCCGCTTGCAGATTCGCGCCATGAGCAGGTGTCAGTCATGAAACAAGAACTGGACCAGGGCAAGGTGCCGCCCAGTTTCGAGTCTTTGCGCGATGAATTGATGGGCAACTTGCAAACCGCGCTGGCAGGTATAGATGTGTTGATCGCGCACAACGTCTGCTCGTTGAACAAAAATCTCGCGCTCACCGCCGCGCTACACAAACTTCATATTTCCAAAAAACTTCCGCGCCTGATCCTTTGGCATCACGACCTTGCGTGGACGACCTCGCGTTACCAGTCGGAACTGTACGACGGCTATCCGTGGGATTTGTTGCGAACGGATTGGGGCAACACCACGCATGTCGTGGTCTCTGAATTGCGGCGCGAGGAGTTGGCAGGCTTGATGAAGCTCGACCCTGAATCCATTCACGTCATCCCCAACGGCGTGGATGTAGACCGCTTCTACAAACTCGAAGCATTGACTCGATCTCTGCTTGTGAAAACCCACTTACTGGACGCTTCTCCTATTTTGCTCCTGCCCGTGCGCGTGACGCCGCGCAAGAATATTGAGCTGGCATTGTGGACGCTGGCTAGTTTAAAAAGAGATTTTCCAAACGCCGCCCTGGTGGTCACGGGTCCGCTTGGACCGCACAATGCAAACAACAAAAAATACTTCGAGATACTCAGTAAACTGCGCAAGCAATTAGGTCTCGAAGGCTCCGCGCATTTTCTAGCAGAACTGCACAATAGCTTTTTACCCGACGAAATCATCGCAGATTTCTACCGCGTTGCCGATGCCTTGTTATTCCCCAGCCGAGAAGAAGGCTTTGGCATCCCGTTGATCGAAGCGGCGTTCAGCCACCTGCCCGCCTTCTGCGCAGACATCCCCCCATTG
>JACPVC010000124.1 GCA_016191955.1 Chloroflexota bacterium | reverse complement strand
TCATCTCGCGTTAAAGAGTCCCAATTCACCCCTTTTTCAAGGGCAATGTCTCGGAAATGCTTTTCACCCTCCACAACCAGCATAAGTTGAGCATCGCGTAACTCACGTCCTTCGTGAAGTAAATCCAATGCACTGGGCAAATTGGAAAATGATGTTTTTTCAGCAGTATCCCAATCAAGATACTCCGCAGAGTCGTTCTTGCTCCAGAACTCACGTTCCTCGTCTTCATTTTTGAATTTGGGAAGTTGCTTTTTCATATCGTCGTTCCTTCACAATATTTTACATCCAAAAACCTTCGTGGACAAAAACCACCTACCAAACCTCAATCCATTCAACTCTCCTTGCCTTGTGAACATGCGTGCTATAATGCAGTCACATCCTCGCCACAACAAGGTGGACTTTCAAAGAACCGATGGAACAAACGCGCTACTCACTCTACTGCGATGAAAGCAATATCCATAACGCCCGCTACATGCTGATTGGCGGCTTATGGATTCCGCAACAATGCGAAAATGAATTGCGAGAAAGTCTTTCCACAGTTCGGCAGGATTTCAACATGACCGCCGAATTTAAGTGGACGAAAGTTTCTCAATCAAAACTGGCGGGATATTATGAATGGGTGGATTGTTTCTTCCGCAACAAAAACATAGGATTTCGTTCCATCGTCATAGATACAAACCTTTTAGATTACCGAACCTTCCATAAAAACGATCAAGAACTTGGCTTTTACAAGTTTTATTACCAACTGGTCAGCCGAAATATCAAGCCTGAAAACCTGTACTGGCTCTACACCGATGAAAGAACAAACCGCAAGAAAAACCGTCTTGAAGTTCTCAAAATTGTCACAAATCACTATTGGATGAAACAGGCAAGCGTAGCCCCACTTCGCGGTGTGGAACCTCGTCGTTCTCACGAAGAAGATTTTTTGCAACTAACCGATGTTTTACTTGGCGCGCTTGGCTATTCATGGAACGATTCAAAAGAAAGCCCCGCAAAATTGGCTTTGATTGCTCATATTCAAAAACGGCTTGGCTGGTACACCCTCAAACAATCAACTTCTCCATCCTCTACCCGCTTTAATATCTGGCAATGGCGTCCATCAGCGCAATCTCAAGTTAAAAGCAAACGCCCCCGCTCCTAACTGCTTCCTTGTGGAAGACTCACCGTACACTAGGTACGGGGTTCGGTGGCGAGTGGCGCTTGTCTATGGTTAGTATACAGGATTTAGCCCATCTTTTCCATTGCAATTTTATGGGTTTCCAAACCCTAATTCTCTATTTATCTCCTCACTACTCCGCTTGCCCTTTCCCCCCATCTCCTTCCAAAACGCCTCATCATACCTTCTTGACCGCACAGGCAGCGGCATTGGCACACCCCAGCCCAACAGCAGCACCTCTTCCTTCGGCTGCAAACGCGCCAGCATTCCGCGTAGGGAGTCGCGCCCCGAAAGACCCGAAAGCACCGCCTGAATATCCAGGTCATCGCCGAGCCAGCCGCTGATGCGCGTGCCCAATTGACTCATGACCTCGTCATAAATTTGCGACGGACGCTGGTCCACGATCAACAGGGTCACGTAATATTTGCGTAGTTCGCGCGCGATGGTGGCAAAGGTGGTCTGCGCCGCCATTTCACGGTTGAGCAGTTTATGCGCCTCCTCCACCACAATGATCAACGGCTTCGGCTCCGCTTTGCCGTGCGTTCTAAACTCATTCGTCTTCTTCTCCCACGCTGCGCGGATTTTGCGCGTCAGCAAATTCGACACCAGCAGATAATCCAGGTCACTCTCATGCTCGCCGAACGACAGCACAACATGCTTGCCCGCCTCCAACGACTGGATGATCTGCGCCACCGAGTCCGCTGCGGGGTTGTCCACGATATAGGGCTGGCTGAACAGCCGTCGCAGTTTGTCATGAAGCGCTTCCGCCGCCATCACATTCACGCCGTTCGTCAACGCCCACTTCGCAACACTTCCCTCCGCAGGCTCCTCTTTCTTCTTTCCTCTATCATCTTCAAAAACAACCGCATCCCGATTCATCCCCCGAAACTCAGTGAACCACTTATCGCGAAACGTCGTGTACAACGCATTCAAAATCGTCGGCGTCGTCTCGCGCAGATTCAACTCGCGTGAAAGCGTTTCAATATCACTCGTGGAAATGTCTCCCGTTGAGATTTCCAAATTAAAGTCAACTTGATTGCCTCTGATGGTGCTTCCTGCTCCCAAGCCAACGCATCGGACTCCGCTCTTGAACAGGGTCTTCAACCCCTTCACGGCTTTTTTCGTGTCTGACGCCACATCGTCAAACCCATACTCGTTGTGCATATCCAGCACCAGCACCGCCGCCTGATTGTGCTTCATCAAGCCCGCCAGCACCAAACGCGTCAGGAACGACTTGCCCGTGCCCGTTGCCCCGAACACCCCCGAAGACCGCTGCACGAACTTATCGAGATTCACGCAGACGGGATGTCCCTGCTCGCGGGTATAGCCGATGATGAAATTGCCGTCCTTGTTTGGGTCACCAAAAATTTCGGCAATATCCCCTTCATTCGCCAGCGACACGACCGCATGGTGCGGCGGCACATTCTTGACAGGCAAAATGCGCGGCGCATCCTTCAAACCCGCATCAATTTTTCCGCGCCAATCTTTATACTCAGGCGTGCCAAGTTCTGGTCCCACCTCCAGCATCAGGTTCGGCAGCACCTCAAGGTTCGCATACAACGTCTGTCCATGTAGCGCCTTGGCGATATGTGCAGGGAAACGCACCTCCGTCTGTTCATCTGCAAAGCGCGGGTCTGTCGCACCGAGGTTGATATCCGTCACGATGCCGTAGTAATTCCATAGTCCGCTCTGGATGACGACAAACGCCCCTTCCTGAATCTCCTGCGGAGAAACCGTGAGACGCACGCGGAAATTCTCTTTCAACCCGCCGCCGACGAGATAACCAATTTGAGTTCGTTGTATGTTCATAAAAACCTCTATACTATTTTGTCATCCTGAGCGATAGCGAAGGATCTCTACCGCGTTGTAAGAGATTCTTCGGTCGCGAAGAACGCTCCCTACTAAGAAACAAGGATTTTCAAACCCTTTTTTGCCGCGAATTTCGCGAATTCACACTGATTTTAAAACCAATTCGCGAAAATTCGCATAATCCGCGGCTGAAGCTCTTGTTTCTTTGGCTTGGAACGGCGATCCCTTTCCGTCGTGGCTTTACTCAG
>JACPVC010000123.1 GCA_016191955.1 Chloroflexota bacterium | reverse complement strand
TGCCGCCGAATCTGGCGTGGCTCTGGAGATCAATGCGCATCCTGTGCGCCTCGACCTTGACGATGCCTTTGCCCGCCGCGCAAAAGATTTGGGCGTGCTTATCACTATCAATACTGACTCACATGCAGGCGATGGATTTGAGGTGCTGCCTTATGGCATTGCTACGGCACGCCGCGCCTGGCTTGAACCGAAGGACGTCATCAATACATGGACAGCGGATAAGTTGTTGAAGTGGTTGAAGAAGAGAGGATAAAGCCATGTCATTTCTGAAACCCTCGTTCTTGAAGATTGTTATTTTCATTGCATTGTTCGTGCTCTCCAGTTGGTTTTGGAGTATTTACATTATCTCCAGAATCTCGGATACATTTCCGGTTGGGTTTCCGTTTCAGTTCTTCCTCTCTTGGGGACCCTGCCAGGTTGGGGAGAATTGCTCGGAGTTCAATAGCTTGTATTTATTGTTGGATAGCGTGATCTGGTATGTGGTTTCGGCTTGGGCGATGAGTCGCTTCAAAAAGCCGGGAAAATGAGCGGGAGCAATGACAGCATTTAAATCTTTCCTCTTCTTTGTTCTGGCGCCCGGCATGGTAGCAGGGTTCATCCCTCTCGGACTTCTGAGAAGCGGTCCGCAGATACAGACGGGTGGGTTTGCATTCCTTGCATACCCGCTGTGGGTAATCGGCACAGGGGTGCTTCTCTGGTGCTTCTGGGATTTTCTTGTGAAGGGCAAGGGCACGCCCGCACCGGTCGACCCGCCCAAGGAGTTGGTAGTTTCGGGCTTGTATAAGTTTGTCCGCAACCCCATGTATGACGGGGTCCTTCTGGTGATCTTGGGTCACTTTCTCTGGTTCGGCTATTGGGAGATATTGGTCTATGCATGTGTGGTGTTCAGTGCCTTCACCCTTTTTGTGATGTTTTATGAAGAGCCGAAACTCAAGTCGAAATTCGGCGAAGCGTATGAAAACTATCTCAAGGATGTTCCGCGCTGGCTGCCACGATTCAAATGAGATCGCTAAAGACCCTGCTTTATATGGGCGTGACTCATGGCGCTTTCACTTTCTATCTTCCATATCGACTTGCGAGCATTGATCGGCTGCTCTTTCAAACCGGCATCTTTCATTATCTCGCCATTCCGGCGTCACTTTTGGGCGCTTTAATAATCGTTCAATCTTCAGTTGAAATTGTCCGCAACGGGTTTGGCACTCCTGCCCATTTCGACGCTCCTAAGAAATTGATTGTCGTAGGGTTGTACCACTATGTTCGCAACCCGATTTACTTGGGAGCCTTGTTTGTGGTATTGGGAGATATTCTCTGGTTTGGGTCACGGATGGCGTTCCTGTATTTTCTACTCTATATTCTAGGGTTTCATTTATTGATCGTTCTAATCGAAGAGCCGATTCTTCGAAGAACATTTGGCAGCGAATATGAGGAATATTGCAAGTCGGTGCCACGCTGGATACCAAGGATGATGAAATGATCGAAAAGTTAAGGTCCCAGGCAAAGGCGTTCAAGAATGAGGCATATGCCGTCTATTTGGCGGCAAAGAATCCGCGCACGCCATGGTATGCGAAAGCGTTGATCTTCTTCGTGGTGGCGCATACGTTCAGCCCCATTGATTTAATTCCTGATTTCATTCCTGTGCTTGGTTATCTGGATGACCTTATCATCACACCGGGTGGGTTGTGGTTGGCAGTTCAGTTGATCCCGCCTGAGGTGTTAGCGGAGGCTCGCAGGGAGGCGGCAGGCAAAGGTCAGGAAAGAAGCGTGGGGTATGTCGGAGCGGCGGTCATCGTGCTCGTTTGGATCGTCATTCTGGGAGCTTTAATGAAAATCTTACTGGATTGACGGATAATGAATGAAAAGGAGACTCTCATGATCGGAAAAGCTATGCAAGATGCCATGAATGAACAGATCAATAAGGAACTGTTCTCGTCTTATTTATATCTCTCGATGGCGGCTTACTTCGAAGGGAGGAACCTGCCTGGGTTTGCGAATTGGATGCGCATCCAGTCGGATGAGGAACGCGGGCATGCGATGAAGTTCTATGATTTCACCCTGGGGTGCGGTGGAAAGGTAACCCTCAAAGCCATCGACGCGCCCCGAACCGAGTGGAAGTCTTCGCTGGAAGTTGCAGAGGAAGTCGCGGCGCATGAGGCGAAGGTCACTGCTTCGATTTACTCGCTTTATGAATTGGCGCAGAAGGAAAAGGACTATCCTGCCCAGGTGATGCTGCAATGGTTCATCACGGAACAGGTGGAAGAGGAAAAGAATGCCGCCGAGATCGTGGCGACCTTGAAACTGATCGAAGAGCGCGGTACTGCGGTTTTGATGCTGGATCACCGCCTTGCAAAACGCAAGGGAGAGTAGGAACCGGTTTATACTATCACCCTGAAGGCTGCCCCTTCAGGGTTTTTTATTGAGGAGACTTATGGAAATCGTCGTTCGCCGCATGACTGCTGAAGACCGGGATGAATGGTTCAACATGCGCAAGGGCATCTGGCCCGAAGCGCCCGACGGTTACCTGAGTTTTGACATGGATGATATCCTTGCCAGCCAAAGGGACGCGGTCTTCATGGCATTTGTGAATGGCGCCCCGGCGGGCTTGATCGAGGCGCGGCTCCGTGAGTATGGCGAAGGCTGTGAAACCAGTCCGGTGGGTTACATTGAAGCCTGGTTCGTGTACCCGCGTTTTCGGCGCAGTGGGGCGGCGGGCGTGCTGGCGGGGGCAGCGGAGGATTGGGCGCGAGAGAAGGGTTGCGCAGAGATGGCTTCTGATACCTGGCTGGATAACGAAGCCAGCATCCGCGCGCATGTGAAGCATGGGTATTTTGAGGTGGAGCGGCTCGTCCATTTTGTGAAGCGGTTATAGGGGAGAGCGTTTTTTGAGTAAAGTCGCTGAAAATAAACCCCTTTCTGACATTATAATAATGTTGCATTTTCAGCCGGTGGGGATGCCGTGCCTGTATAATGCCCTTGGCATACTTGTACGGGTTTTCACATGAGCATTCGTCTCAAAGTAGCGTTACCCTTCCTCTTGTTGACCGTGGTCATTTCAGTGATCGGGGTTTACGTTGTAACACGCCTTGTGACTGGCACGTTGACGGAACGCCTAACCAATCAATTGTTGGAGGCGGGTAGGGTGGTTTCGGATAGTTTCGTCCGGCAGGAGGATCAGCATGTAAAGGAAGCCCTTCGTGTTGCGTATACAGATGGGCTGGCAACCGCAGTACTAAATGAAGACCGTGAATCTGTATTGAATCTTGTGAAGCCTGCCTTTGGTTCGGGGACGGTGGAGAATCTGATCATTGTCTCGCCACGGGGAAATGAGATCCTACATTTGCTTCGTGATGCGGCGGGGAAGATCATTGTTGTGGAGCAGGATACTGGGGCTTCTAATTCACCAATTGTTATTTCATTTTTGAAAAACCGCAATCCAGATGAACCTCCGCAACGGGCGCTGGGCAGTAACCTGGTTAATAATGAAGTCTATTACTATACTTCCCTCCCGATCTCGCTGGACGGTAAATTTAGCGGAGTCATCATCCTTGGCACGTCGATCAAGACGCTTCTTCCGGCATTCAAACAGGTTGCGCTTGCAGACATTGTCCTCTACGGAAATGGCGGTCAGGCAATCGCCACGACAGTCGGTTCTGCCGATGAGGAAACACTTGGGCGGTTAAGTATCTCAGGAGATCAATATCTCGAACTCATCAACACTTTGGAACCCCTTGTCACTGGGGTCAATATCGAGATCGCAGACCGCGCATTCACCATTGGGCGCGCACCGCTTCAAATCGGGGATGACCGTATCGGTGTCTTTGCCGTGGCATTGCCAACTGATTTTGTCGTTCAATTTGGCGCCAGCAACCGTACCACCTATGCTGTGATCTTTTCCATCCTTATGCTGGCGGTGGTTGTCATTGGGTATTTCGTTTCCCGCATGATCATCGTCCCTTTGTATTCGCTGGTGAATACGTCCCAGGCAATTGCCGGCGGTGACCTGAACCGCAGGACAGGACTGCACACAGGCGATGAAATTGGAACGCTGGCAAGTACGTTTGATGAAATGACCTCCCGTTTGCAGCAGCGAACCATCGAACTTGAAGAGAAGAACGAGACTCTTCGGAAGATGGACAAGACCAAGACCAATTTCATTCAAATATCCGCGCACGAATTGCGTACACCGTTGACCCTCATTATGGGGTACTCTCAGATGCTGGAACATGATCTGAAAAATAACCCTGAAATGCAAGGTCTGGCTCGCGGGATTCTGGAAGGTGCGGAACGCATGAACGATGTCGTGGATAGCATGACGGATGTTTCCCGCATCGATAGCAACGCGCTTGTGCTGCGGAAGACCACGATAGAACTGGCACCCATTATCCGTAAGGTGCAAAAGGAATTCAAGCCTGCGTTCACGGAACGGAATATCAATTTCAATGCTGAAGGCTTGGAGAAACTTCCGCCGCTTACAGCCGACCCAGATATGCTTCAAAAGGTCTTTTATCATCTTGTTATGAACGCCATTAAATTCACGCCCGATGGCGGCGATGTGAAAATTTCAGGCAGGTACGTAAACGGCGCTGAACCCCCGCAATTGGAAGTCACCGTTTGCGACACCGGTATTGGTGTGGACTCGGGCATGCACGAATTGATCTTCCAAAAATTTCATCAAACCGGCGAAGTCCTCCTGCACTCCTCCGGCAAGACCAAATTCAAAGGCGGGGGACCCGGACTTGGGCTTGCCATTGCACGCGGCATTGTTCAAGCGCATGGTGGTCGCATCTGGGTGGAAAGCCCCGGGCACGACGAGGAAAAATTCCCCGGCAGCAAATTCATTATTTCTCTTCCGGTTCAGAAGAAGGAGAACCAATCATGATAAGTCCAGAGAACAACGAACGCCGCGATTGGACATTGCTCATCTTCATCATTCCCATCGGCATCATCCTGATTATCCTCGTCGGGCAGCTTGCTGTTCGCCTTGTTCCGATCTGGAGCGTGAACGCGGACATGAACTCCAACCTTGAGCCAGATCCCGCGTCTGCACGCCCTTTTGCCTTGCTCGAACCCATCCTGCCGCAAATTCTAACCCCCATGGCTTGGGCACAGACGTATCTGACTCCCGGTGCAGACATTTCATTCCCGCCTTTCCTGACTTTTGAACCTACCGCCACCCCCTCCCCGACGGTTGCCACTTCAACCGAGACCGCAGAGACCCCAACGCCAACGGCCACGACTCCTTCGCCCGTGCCTACAGGCGTGACTGCAACACCCACCCCTCCGTCTGGAGGTGGAGATGGTGGGGGCGGATCTGCCACTTGTACTGACCCTGCCGCGGATAACTATGGTGGGGCATTGCCCTGCACCTATCCGCCAACAACATGCACAGACCCGGCTGCAGATAATTTTGGCGGAGCATTGCCTTGCGACTATACATCAACAACGACATGTACGGATACAGTAGCGGATAATTATGGCGGACCCTTGCCTTGTGTGTATCCGATAACCTCCACTCCCGATCCATCCTATACCTTTGTCGACCCCCCTCCTTCAGAGCTCGGGGTGGGGACATTGCCCGATAATACAGATCCGGGCGGCTCCGATGTGGGAGATATTGTCAGTGGGACATATATCGTAGTCGCGCTGAATGTGATCGTTGAGTCAACGCCAGATAATAATTATGACCTGGTGTTCTATGAATATGACTATAACAATGCCGGATATATCCTGCTTGATTGGATCATCGTCGGCATTTCCAATGATAGTAATGGCAGTAACTATTATGAAGTTTTCAATTGGGGTGACGGAAACCCTGACACCAATTCGAGTGTTGGCGATGTAGCGCAGACTGCGGGGGGCGAGGCCGATAATGAATCGATTCCAACCAGCGAGCTATATGATCCAGATGACGCCGGCGCTGCACCGCAAACGGGAATTCTGATCGATGTGGATGAAGCCGGGAGCAACCCACCTGCTGGTGAATATCAGTTTGTCGTATTCATCAGCCCATCAGGTGGCAACGGAGACGCTTCACAGGTGGACGCCGTCCAAACCATCGAAGTACCAACGCCCACCCCATAACATAAACAAAGAGACCGGACGCCCGGTCTCTTTGTTTATAATTGCATATCCCTTCAAGTAGATGAAAAAGATAACCGCCCTGTATCTGCCTGTCCTTGTTGTCTTATTCATTAATGCTGCACTCCTTGGCGTTGCAGGACGGATAAGCCAAACGCCAGTTTACACGGTTGTCACCCCATTCTCTGCGCTCGTCTCATTTTTGATTTTGACCACGGGGTTGGTGCCTGCCATTCTTCGCCCGCAGGCTAGCCATTCGCTGGTGGCTTGTTTCTCGATCTTCTTTGCGTTCTTCCTGCTGATTCCCTTCGAACTTGGCGACTTGCCTGCAATTCAACCGGGTGCGCCTCTTGTATCTTTCATGCATCCATATCTTGCGCTGCGTATGCTGCAAGCCGCGATCCTTATGCCGATGGCGTTGCATGTCAGCGTGCGCTTCCCGCGTAAGGCGGATGCTTCTTCACAGAAGCTTCTAAGCGGATATGTTTTATCTCTTCTGCTTCTCTTCGTATTCTTTTACAGCTCTGCCCCCTGGCAGCGTATTTCAGCCATTGTCTTATTTTTCCTATGGTTTACGTACGTCATTATCTTCTTTCTCAAAAACCTGCTCCTCGTTGCGCGTGATATATCCCCGGAGAATCTCCTCGAAGCCCAACGTGCGCGCGTCGTGTTGTTCAGTATGCTCCTTGCCGAAGTGCCGCTCTGGCTGCGTCCGCTGACGCTGGCAATGGGACTGGACATCTTTTCTTACAACCTGCTGCTCCTCTTCCAACTCTTCGTTCCTTTGGGGATCGCCTACGCTGTGTTGCGGCATGACCTCTTTGGCATTGACCGTGCCCTCAGGCGGACTCTGGTCTATGGGTCTGTCTCGCTTCTTCTTCTGACGTTATACCTGGCTCTCACTACGAGCCTTACCTCCCTCTTTGCGGACTCTCTTACTTCAAGACCGCTTGCCCCTGTTATCAGTTTGTTCGTTGCCGCCATTCTCTTCGACCCGACTCGTAAATTCATCCAAAGATGGTTGGATAGAATCCTTTACCCCGACCGTCTCAAATTTGAATCCGCTGTTCAATCCATGCAATATCTTCTCGCCCGCGCGAATCGACGGGATGAGATCATCCATTTGCTCAATGAGGTCTTCCCGAATCAGATTGGCGCGGAATGGGGGGCATTAAAACTCTTCCCTGAGCCCGATGTCCCTCCACCGCATATGTCTCCTGCATGGAACACGCGCCTTGTGGCGGGGAGTGTTACCGTGGGCGGTTACTGGCTGGGACCGCGTCGCGCCGGTCCACAGTATGACGGGGATGAAGTGAAACGTCTCAATGCGCTGGCGGGGCAGGCGGCGTTGGCGTTGGCGTATGCCAATGCATATGAGTCTCTTTATGAGTTGAACAAAAATCTCGAAACACGGGTGAAGGAACAAACCGAGCAAGCCATCGCAGACCAAAAGTCTATTACGGCGTATGAGGAGCGGCAGCGCATTGCACGCGACTTGCATGACTCGGTCACGCAGCAGATGTTTGGTCTGCACCTCATGTCGCGCGGATTGAAAGCATCTGCGCCGGAGGGTTTCAAGGAGAAACTCGCTGAGTTGGAAAGCCTGGCAAGCGGCACGCTCAAAGAAATGCGGCTGATGCTCGATCAACTGCGCAACGCTTCCGGCGAGGAAAAGGTTGATTTCGCTGAATCCGTTCGGGCGGAGTGTGAGGCGTTCTCCAACCGAAGCGGACCCGAAGGCGGGGCGTTGCTATCCGTAACGTTGGAAATGTCACAGGTTGTAATTATCCAAAAAAATATTGCCAATGAAGCAGCATGGGTTCTACGTGAAGCGTTGCAAAATATCGTCAGGCACAGCGGCGGGCGGAATGTGACTGTGAGCGTGAGCGCGGATTCCTTTTTGCATGTGCGTGTGACCGATGACGGCGCTGGCTTTGATGCGCGTGCCATGCCAGCGGGTCATTACGGCTTGCGTGGTATGCGCGAACGCGTGCTGGCGTTGGGCGGCGAGTTGACGATTGACTCCGAAATCGGGCGCGGTACAATCCTGTCATATAAAATTCCACTGCCAAAGTACTCGGTGGTCGAGTAGCCCCGCACGCTCTTTGCGGGGCGTATCGAGACCACCAGTTTGCGAGACACCTCATGCTAAAAATCATAATCGCCGACGATCATCAAGTTGTCCGCCGCGGGTTGACGCTGACCATCGACGCGGAGAAAGATATGCGCGTGGTGGGCGAGGCGCAGAATGGAGCGGACGTGCTGGCACTCATCAAAAAGCACAAGCCCGATGTGGTCTTGATGGATTTGCAAATGCCCGAAATGAATGGCGTGGATGCGTTGAAGCAGATCCGCCCTGAATTTCCAAATTTACCAATTTTGATCCTGACCACGTTCAGCGATGACGCGCATGTCTATGCGGCGCTACGCGCAGGCGCAAGCGGATTTTTGATCAAGGAAATGAGCGGCGATGACCTGGTGGCTGCCATTCGTAGAGCCGCGCAAGGCAAGCCGCAACTACACCCTGAGGTTGCACGCCGATTGATGGCGCGCGCCCCCACACCCGATGACCCATTTGATTCATTGACCGAACGCGAGCGCGGCATTCTGAAATTGCTGGCGCGTGGAAAAAGCAACAAGGAAATCGCGGGTGATTTGTCGTTGACCGAGATGACGGTGAAAGGCTATGTCAGTGATCTGTTCGTGAAGTTGGGGGTCAATGATAGAACCCAAGCTGCGTTGATGGCGGTGAGGTATGGGTTGGTGCTGCCGGAAGAGCTGTAAGGTTGGGTTTCCAACCTGCTATCTTGAAAGTTCCAAAAAGCGTCGGGCTAAAAGCCTGAACTACAGCGACATAGGTTTCCAGTCTAAATCTCAATTACCTTCACACGTTTTCTCGCCTTCTCCTTTTGATCGACATCCAGCGTAAGCAAAGGTAAATCCAAACGCGCGGCAACCGCTACATACATCGAGTCCGCGCCGCGTAATCCAAGTTCTGCAGCGAGTTTAGCTGCTTCGCGTACGAGCGCGGCTTCCATTTCCACCAATTGCAAGCCAGGCAGGGATTGAATTGCCTCTACTGCTTTCAAGCCAAGTATAGGCGTAGTACGTCTTCCGATAGCCCCTCCAACTTCTGGGAGCAAAAGGGAAGGGGAAAGAAATATATCGCCTGCTTCCAACTTTTCATCCATCCACACTTTGACAGGCTCATGGAATATATCGCCTGAGACCAGCCTCGCCACCCAAACGCTGGCATCCACAACAATAAACATCAGCGCCGCCCTTCGCTCACTGCCTCTAATGCGGATACTCCCTTGGGCCAACGTGCATTGATTTCTGCTGCAAGGTGGTCAAGTTTTAACCAAGCATTTTTAGAATCTATGACTACGGATTTTACTGGGATCAGCAACGCGACCACTTCTCCATGGTAAGTAACTTGTACTTCCGAACCTGTCTCACGCACAAGGCGGACCAGTTCACTAGCTTGTTGCTTCAGTTCTCGAATTCCAACTGTAACCATAACAACCTCCAATTGTGACCACAAATGTAGATACATTATAGCATATTACGATCAGCACTATAACGGTTTCTCTTATAAGAGCGCAAAGGATGCAAAGATAAAAGGTTTTTCTTCGCGCTCTTGGCGAGCTTAGCGGTTAAAAACGCTACCCACCAAATAGGGGGATACATTCCCCACCTCTGCGGGCGGACTTAATCAACTCGGAAAGTTATCCTTTGGCTATCGATAAGGAGATAGCCGATGGAAACGAATTTAGTTCTTGAACAACCCGCCTATAAAACATCCACTTTCCACTTTCTATGGAATGTCTTTCGCAACCCGCTCGATGCGTTGACCGACCTTGCCCACGAACAGGGTGACATTGCGCGGGTCAAACTTCGCAGGCGCGACTTGTTCCTGCTCAATCATCCTGATTTCATCGAGCAGGTTCTGGTTAGGCAGGCGGAGAACTTCATCAAAGGTACTAGCTTGCAACGGGCGCGGATCATTTTGGGCGAAGGTCTGCTCACCAGTGAAGGCGATGTACATCTCACCCAGCGTCGCGCGTTACAGCCTGCCTTTCACCGTCATAAAATGGAAGAGTACCTTCCGCTGATGAACGAGAATACCCACACGCACATCTCCAAGTGGAAGGACGGCGTACAAGTGGACATGTCTGGTGAGATGATGCGGCTGACATTGAACATCGCCTTGTGGTCATTCTTTGGCAGCGCGCCCGAAGGGACGGCGGAGCGCGTCGGCGACTCGATGAAGACTCTCGTGCGGCTCTTTCCGCTCGCGCAGATGCCCTTGCCTGAATCCGCTCGCAGCTTATTCCCAAGTTTCAAGGAAGCCAAAGCAGACCTGAGCGCGGTCACCGAGGCGCTGCTCCAACATCCGCAAACCGAACGCGCGCTGATCCACATCCTCAAACAAAACAACGACGGTCAGTTCACCGATGAGCAAATCCACTCTCATGCGCTCACCTTTTTATTGGCGGGTCACGAAACCACCGCGCTGCTGCTTACCTGGTGCTGGGACATGCTCGCGCATCACCCGATGGCGCAATCCATTTTGCAAGCCGAGGTCGATTCGGTTTTAGGGAATCGCCTGCCCATGCCCGAGGATATTCAAAAACTTTCTTATACTCACGCCGTTGTGAAAGAGACGTTGCGGATGCGCCCGCCTGCCTGGGCGCTGGGACGCGAAGCCGTGCATGATTGCGAGATCGGCGGGCAGCACATCCCCGCGGGTTCGACGGTGCTGATGAGTCAATGGGTAACGCATCACGACTCACGTTTCTTTGACGTTCCGCTTCATTTCCGCCCCGAACGCTGGTTCGACCTCGATGAGCCTTTGACGCCCCGTTACAGTTTCTTCCCCTTCGGCGGCGGAAGCCGGGTCTGCATCGGCGAGCACTTCGCCATGACCGAAGCGATTGCCGTGCTGGCGATCATTGCGCGGCGATGGAGTATTACGCCGACTCAATTCGACCTTGCAAAACCGAAACCTAGTGTGACCCTGCGCCCAGAAAGGAATTTGAAAGTAATCGTCACGAGACGATAAAAATGCAGGGAATCCCGTATTGAAATCGAAATAACTTTGTCTATATTGAAATAACTATTGGAGATAAAATGAAAACCATCCTTCGAACCGTTCTACTCGCCTTCCTTATGACCACACTCATTGTCGCTTGTGGATTGCCCGCTCAGCCAGCAGATTCGAATGCGGTCAACACCGCCGTAGCAGGCACGCAAATGGCACAGGCGTTGGCTCAAGCCACCGTCAATTCCAATACACTGACCGCCATGCCCGCCACGCCTACGCCGGGTCCCACAGTGGAATATGTCACGCTCACCGAAGAGGAACTCGCCGCTCTGATCGACCAGGCTGTTGCCGATGCCATCGCCGCCACCGAGCAGACGACCACCAACGTTTATTATGTGACTGAAGATGATGTAGTCACGACCGAGGAAGTGGCATATGTCTATGATTACTATTACTACGCCGATTACTACGTGGAATACGCCGAGGATTTGATCGCCGAGTATTACACCCTCTACTCGGACCTCGCCTATGAGATGATCGATGAACTTAACGCCATCGAAGCCGAATTGAATCAAATGAACGATACCCTCAGTTCCATCGACCAGTCGCTTCAACAGATCAGCTCCACGTTGGAACAGGGACTTGCCCTCGCTGAAGAAACCATCACCCAGCTCGAAACAGCAGCGCAGACCGCCCAAACCAACGCGGACGAGTTGAAGTCAAACGCGCAGGATATGATGTCTGTTCTACAAGCCGACCAGCAGGGGCGCTTGGATCAGGTATCGCAAATTCAGCCGAACAGCATCCCTACGGACAAACTGTCCGCTTTGCAGACAGCATTCTCGTTCGTTGATTTTGCCAATAGTGCCCTGAGCGACAATAAACTGTCCCGTGATGAATTGCTCAACCTTGCTCAACTCGGCAAGAATGCCCAGATGGGCTTCCAGCAATTCGGCGGCGCAGACGCCATCGGACCCGACCTGACCCAATTCTCCGGCAAGTTCGATGAGATCAACCAACAGTTTGCGCGCGGCGAAATTTCCAGGGGTCGAGAGAACGTAAATGGTTTTGAAACCTCGCTTGGTAATCGTCCCAACGCTGGCGGCGGTGGTGGCGGACTTCCCGGCAGTGGCAGCGGTCCGGGAAGTGGTGGTCCTGGTAGTGGTGGGCCCGGCGGTGGCGGACCGGGACGTCCGTAATATCTTCTAAAAAAGCGGCTGGCGATTTTCGCCAGCCGCTTTTTCATTCTTACCCGCCAAAGAACAAGGCTATTCTATCGATAAGCTCAGGATTGAATCTCTCGAACCGGCTTGTCTCGCTTATGAAGGAAAACAAAACGTTGAAGATGATCGTTACGATGATAAGGAAGTTTGCCAGGAACCCATAAATTTTCCCGCCAGGGCTGCCTGACCCGGACTTGAAACGGACGACTTCCCAATATCCCAAATCTCGTCGTCAATGGCGCGGTCTGCATGAGCGGGATTCTAACCGGAGAGTGGCTAAAAGGATGGGCTAATAAACCTCTCACCACAGAGATTTTTAAGAGATTTTCCTCCGTGACCTCTGTGTGCTCCGTGGTTAAATCTTTTGGCAAGCCCACGAGATCAGCCACTCTCCTAACCGAACTTGATGTTCATCTGTTGAAAATGGTTGTAAAATAAGCCAATCCAATTTGCAGGGAGTTATACAATGGAAGTTAATTCCAAACCCACCTATCGCATATCAGATTTACACGAATCAGACCGTCCACGGGAGAGGTTGTCGTCGCTGGGTCCGCAGGCGTTGACGAATGCCGAACTGCTGGCAATCCTTTTACGCGTGGGGGTGCAGGGCGAAAACGCAGTGGAAGTAGGTCAGCGTTTGTTGACCAAATTCAACGGGCTGGGCGGTCTGCACCGCGCGCCGTTCAAGGAGTTGATGGACCAACACGGACTTGGCGAAGCCAAAGCTGCGCAGATCAAAGCTGCCATCGAGTTGGGACGCAGGCTCACGTTGGAAGCGCCGCAGGAACGTCCTGCCATCAACAGCCCGGCGGATGCGGCGGCATTGCTTCAATACGAAA
The DNA here is from genome assembly GCA_016191955.1 of Chloroflexota bacterium. GTDB lineage: Bacteria > Chloroflexota > Anaerolineae > Anaerolineales > Villigracilaceae > Villigracilis. The sequence continues at coordinate 5,046 of JACPVC010000123.1, read as the reverse complement.
TGTCTGCCTTGGAGCAGGAGCATTTACGGGTGATGTTATTGGATCGAAGAAACCGTGTGTTGGAAGTGGTGGAAGTATATAAAGGGTCTGTCAATTCATCGCAGGTGCGAGTGGGAGAATTGTTCCGAGATGCCATTCGTGCCAATGCTTCGGCGGTGATCGTGGCACATAACCATCCCAGCGGTGACCCAACTCCCAGCCCGGATGATGTCGCTGTTACCCGCGCTATTTTGCAGGCAGGGAAGCTGCTCGATATCGATGTGTTGGATCATTTGGTGATCGGTCAGGGAAAGTGGGTTTCTCTGAAAGAACGAGGGTTGGGGTTTACCTAATACGCCAACACGGTTTAGTTGTAGGGCAAGATGCTTGAAACATGGCTATTTATTCTTACATTGTACGCGCTTCGACTGCGCTCCATTCCCAGCGGGGTTGCCGTCCTGAGCGGAGGGCTGAGCGCAGTTTGCGAAGCCCGCAGTCGAAGGATGCTCCGCTCAGCGCGGCAATAGTATTGTTAGAATAATTTGGAAAACTGCAACGATCTTGCCGGGGCAATTTAGCAAATTGCCCTACAGAATCATCAGGGTGTTCTGCCCCACGCTTTTGCCACACTGACCTGGTTCCTGCCGTTGTGTTTTGAAAGATACAAAGCGTCGTCTGCCAGCTTCAACAGTTCGTCGCTTGTATGCCCCTGGTGGGGGAAAACTGCCACACCTAATGAAAGCGTGGTGGAAAGGGTCTTGCCTTCGAATTCGATCTTCAATTGTTCGAAGGCCCTGCGCCAATCCTCGGCGCGGCGGGCGGTAACGCCCAAATCTGCGCCTGGCAGGAGGATCAGGAATTCCTCGCCTCCATAACGGCAGACGACATCTCCGGCGCGGGAGTAGGTGATGAAGATATTTGCCAGTTCCTTCAAGACCAGGTCGCCTGCTTTGTGACCGTGCTGGTCGTTGAATGATTTGAACTGGTCGATATCTGCCATACAAACACCTATGGATATGTCGTCTCGTGCGGCGCGTGAAAGTTCCCTTTCGAGGGTTTCTTCCATATAACGGCGGTTGAACAAGCCGGTCAGAGGGTCGCGCAGGGCTTGTTCGCGCAACTCTTCATGAAGCAGTTCAATTTCCTTTAAGTGAAGTCTCAGACGGTCGTGGGCTCCGAGCAGGGCTTTTTCCGCCATTTTCTGCCGTGTTATATCCCGGAATACGATCAGCCGCCCGGTCAGGATTTTTTTCTTGTCCATGATGGGTTCAACGCGCAGGTCAAAATATGTTTCGGGGCTGTTTGCGGCGCGCACTTCGGTCTGGACGTATAAGTGAACAGGGAGGTTGGAAAACTGTTCAAACCATGTATCAAGCAGTTCTTCGACGTTCCTTCCCACTGGGGATGATTGTTGCCAGTTCAAGCCGCGCAACGCTGAAGGGTTGACATCCACGATGCGGTTCTGTGTATCGACCACGATCACCCCATCTTGCATGTTCTCGACCAGCGTGTGCCGCGCAACGGGAGTCATATCGAATAGGTGGAACCAGAACAATCCGAAGGCGTAGAAGATGCCCATGATGGTGAACAGAAGCGGTGTAGGGTCCACCATGCTGCCCTTGCCTACGCCCACAAAAAAAGTATAAACAATGTTCCCAATCAAGGGGATTAAGGTACCGGCAAGAATTGTGGCAGCTTGACCGCGATAGGCAGGCGGGGCAGTAATGAAGGCGCGCGCAATGATGCCAATGGTGTAGATCGCCACGATATAGGAATAACTGATGTACACCCAATAGAATGGACCTGGGATAAAGTTCCAATCTCCGTTTGGGAGTTTGATCATGAAGTCGCGTACCGCGTAGAACAGTCCGTGATACTCCGTTGTCCAGCCGAGGATGACTGAAATGATCGGGATGATACTTATCAGCAAGATATTCCGCGTCGTAAGCCAGTGACCACGGTTTGTAAACTCTACGCCGAACGCCCAAAAAGCAGGTGTTCCCATGATTGCGCCAAGCGTTAGAGCATTGAACCAAAAGATTTGCCACTTTGGGTCTTTTGATTCCAGCACCAGCCCGTTTGCTCCTGTCCAAACGCACATGGTAATAAGCAAAAGAAACAAAGGTTTGGCTCCCGGCGCAGAGCGGCGCTGCCAGGTGATTGTAGCGATGATCAATGAAAGCAGGGCGGAAATAAAAAGATATGGAGAATAGGGATTTGAAAACATAACGGCTAAATTCCTAAAGGATTTCACATAAAGTGGGGCGTCCCCACTTTATGTGCTTCTCTTCACTCCAAATTGATTGTACTCCCCATTAGGCGTTTCCCACTCGACCCTGGCTTCATCCACCCGCGACATACGCGGACCCTGTTTCATTGCCTCGATAAGCTGTTTGATATTTTCGCGTCGTCCCTCGGCAACGGCTTCCACCGTGTCGTAGCCGACGTTGCGCACCCAGCCGGTGATGCCGCCGATCTGCTGGGCAGAATACTCCACATGCGCGCGGAAACCAACGCCTTGCACGCGTCCCTTCACCCAGATGTGAACGCGTACCCGATCATTTGGATTGGGCTGCATATTTTCTCCGCTGACGCAGCACATCGATCGCACCCCAGATCGGGACAACGAGAACAAGGATGAGTAACAAAAAGAATGGCAGCAAGTTGCGCATGGCTGCGCCCGTTTGATTTTGACCCAGCACATTTTCGCGCCAGCGTGAATCCAATTGATTGAGCGAGGAGCCAAGGGCTTTCGTTGCGCCGAGGTCGCATTCGAAGCCGTCGCTGTAGGTGTTGGTCAGGCGCGAGAGACCGGAGATGCCGAATGAATCGCGGATGTAGGTAACAAAGGATTGGGATTGGGCATATGCCAGAAACGCTGACCCTGAGTCGGCGGGGAAGGAGGCGCATAAGTCCATAAACGGGATCAAGGTATCGTTCACGCTTGCGATTTCCAGCGCGCGCGCATAATCCGGGTTCGGGTAAATTTCCACCATCGAAGCGATGCCTTCGATCAGCCAGGCAGGTTGTTTGGCATATTGATCGCCAAGCGCGCGGTAGAGCATGACATGCGCAAGTTCATGCGGGATGAAGGTTTCCATTTCTGCGAACTGATTTGCGCCGGGCGAAACGGCAACCAAGACCACGCCGAGGTCGGCATGTGCGTGACCGCCCGCCCATTCACGCCCGCCGAGCAGCATCGTATCGCCAAGGTCTTTTACGTTGGAGTAAATGTATATGTTGATGGGTTCAGTAAGCGAGAGCGGGATGAAATCTTTCATCGCCAGCAAGCCCGCGCCGGCGCTATCCAATGCAGCGGCGCCAAAGGCATCATCGCCGGCGTACCAATGAATGGTTACGTTCGCTTGTGAGGTTTCGCGCCACGGGAAACGATTGTCGCTGTATTGAAAACGGGTTGAGTCGCTCGTGTAAGTTTTACCGTCGCTCAAGGTTGCCTGGAACCAATAGACGATCCAACTAAAAGGCGGGAAGACGTTCAACGATGCGTCATACACAAAACTCACCGAACCATCATCCGCCACTTGCAGCGTTTCAACGCGGGTCACTTCTTCGTTGATGCCGCGAAACAAGAGCGATGCCTGCTGGATGGGACTCGAGGCTTTGATCTTGGCTGTGAACGTGATGGTCTTCCCAAACTCTGCCACTGCCTGCGGACTCTCCACCACGATTCCTGCCTGACCCAGAACTGGTTTGGGTTTCAGAGACAGGGTTGCCACGAAGAGCGTGACGACGACAATGTTTCTTATCCTTTGACGTGTGGCAGACATAAAATTACCTCGCAAGGAATACGATCAGCGGTGTGAGGGTGAGCGGACTCAGCACAGTTCCAAAGAACACGATGGCGGTAACAAGTGACGGTTCCAGTTTGTACTCGGTGGCGACGACGGTGGTTGCCACGGCGGCAGGCATGGCGGCTTCGATGACGCTGCCCTGCCGGGTATGCCCATGCAGACCGAAGAGACCGGCGAGGAGAAGCCCAATCAGCGGACCGATGAGCAGTTTGATTGCAACGCCCAGGCTCATCGCGCGCATGCTGTGCGTCCATTCGATGCGGGTCAATTCCAAGCCGAGCAGGATAATCATGGCAGGGATGGCTCCGTTGGCGGCGATCTCGATGGTGCGCGAAAGCGGCAGGGGAATTTGAATTCCGAAGCCTTTGATAATCAATGCAATGGTCACCGCGTAAAGAATGGGCAGCCGGAACACTCCCAGTATAGCGGATTTCAAATCCAAATGTCCAAGCGAGGCGATGACCACGCCAACCGTGTTAAAGAGGATGGTGGTTGTAACGTAGAAGATCGATGCAACGGCAAGCGCCTCATCCCCGAATGCGAATTTGACGAGAGGCAAGCCATAGTTGCCCGTGTTTCCGAATGCAACCGTGAGGATGACAGCGAGCAGATGGGCGCGTTCGAGCCGAAAGAGTTTGCCCAGGATGAATGCGAGTCCACCCATAATGGCGATGACTGCGGCTGTGTACCCCACGGTAGTGAGCGCTTGTTCTAAATTCAGCAGGCTTGTGACCATTAAATTGAAGACAAGCAAAGGACTAAAAATGTAGAAGACCATGCGCCCGATGGTGCGCGAGTCGACGGTGAAGGTTTTGCCGAGGACATATCCCGCGGCGGCGATGAGCATGATAGGCAGTAGGTTGTTGGCGAAGGTGTTGAAGAGTTCGATGAAGGACATGTTGGAAGAGATTATAAACCCCGTTAAATTTCGTAGGGGCGGGGTTACCCCGCCCCTACGTTTTATATTGAAAGTAGCTCAGGCTGTCTGACCAAATTTGCCTGCATCGACCATGGACCCGTCCAGGTGACGGTGACGGGGATGATCTGGCCGCGTAGATCGTCATCTGATTCAACGAAGACGAGCTTGTTGGTGGGGGTACGTCCCCTCCAGCGACCTTTGACCTTTTCCTCGAAGAGGACATCAACAGTCTCGCCGAGATATTTTTTGTTGATCTCGCCCACGATCTCTTCCTGCAAATTATCGAGCATGTGCAGGCGGCGCATTTTTTCTTCTTCGGGGACGTTGTCTTCCATG
>JACPVC010000122.1 GCA_016191955.1 Chloroflexota bacterium | reverse complement strand
GGTCACTCCCCCCGCCGATATGCGCCCTGCCGACGCGAGCTTTCCCGTCTTCGATATTTTCCTTTTGTTGTTGATCTCGGTCGGGCTCCCGTATTTCATCCTCGCTGCGAACGGACCTTTGATGCAGGCATGGTTCAGTCGCGCTTTTCCTGAGAAGTCTTACGCTCGCTTGTATGCACTGTCGAACGTCGGTTCGCTGCTGGGGTTACTGGCGTATCCCGTTCTGATCGAACCTTCTCTCACCTTGCGCGGACAAGGCTGGGCATGGACGGGCGGCTTTGTTTTGTTTGCAGTGGTCGCGGGTATGTTGAGTTACCGTGCCCGCGCCGAGAATGTCCATACTGTGATTGCCAGTGTTGAAAAGCCGTCCATCTCCCTGCGGGTTTTGTGGATCGTTCTCAGCGGAGCGGCTTCCTTGTTCCTGTTGTCTGTCACCAATCAGATTTCGCAGGAGGTGGCGGTGATCCCATTCTTGTGGATCGTTCCATTGGCGGTGTATTTGATTTCGTTCATTTTGGCGTTTTCCGATTCTCGCTGGTATGACCGGCGCATCTATGCTCTTCTGTTCAGCCTCGCCAGCCTTGTCATGTTGTGGGCGCTGCTCCAAGCAGAGACGTTGAACGTCCTCCTTCAAATTGCGGTGTACAACGTTTTGCTTTTTCTGGCTTGTATGATCTGCCACGGTGAGCTGTATCGTTTGCGCCCCGATGCCGGGCACTTGACGAGTTTTTATCTGATGGTTTCCGTGGGCGGCGCGGTGGGCGGTTTGTTCGTCAACCTGGTTGCGCCGTTCATCTTCACCGGTTATTGGGAGTTTTACCTGGCATGGCTGCTGACCATTGTCCTTTTGGTCGTGATGCTTTTGCCGCGTTTCGCTGCCCGGGTCGAGCTTCAATCGCGTTCGATGAGCCTGGCTTTTCTGGCGGGAATCGTTCTGCTCGCTATGGGATTGAATCCGTATCAAAATGCCTTGTTTGCCGAGCGGAATTTTTATGGCATCATCCGTATCCGCGAGTTCAGCTCAGACTCGATTGCCATGATTCATGGCGCAACGATTCATGGGGTTCAGTATTTAGAGGATCGTACCCGTCCCACTACATATTTTACCGAGAGAAGCGGTGTGGGGTTGACGCTGCTCAATCATCCCAAACGCGGGAGTTTGCGGGTGGGTGTGCTTGGTCTTGGGGCAGGGACGATAGCGACGTATGGTACTGCCGGAGATGAGTATCGGTTTTATGAGATCAACCCGGTTGTCATACGGCTGGCGGAGGGCGAAGGCGATTACTTCACGTTTTTGCAGGATAGTTCCGCCGAGACAACGGTGGTCGCAGGCGATGCGCGCATCTCTCTTGAACGGGAACTTGCCGCCGGGGAAAGCCATAATTTCGATGTGCTGATCCTGGATACGTTTAGCAGCGACTCGATCCCGGTCCATTTGGTGACGAAGGAGGCGTTCGCGCTTTATCTTCAGCACCTTACACCAGATGGAGTGATTGCGGCTCATATCTCGAACCGTCATTTGGATCTGCAACCGGTTTTCTGGCAATTGGCGGAAGAATTCGGGCTTCATATACTCCGCATCAGCACGCCCGCGAGCGAGGAGGGCGATTTTCCTTCCGAATGGATTCTATTGACCTACAATGCCGACTTCCTCGAAATTCCCCAGATCCAATCACGCGCCGTTGACTACGAAGGTTATTCCACTTCTGTGCGCTTGTGGACGGATGACTATAGTAACTTGTTCCAGATACTTAGGTGAGTTAGGTTAAGAGTGTGCAAGCAAACCATGTCAGGCAATTCGCTCCCTGCGCCGGGGACGGCGCAGGATTTCCTCGCACACCTGCCCTGGCGGGCGGTGCCAGGGAAACGCCGCCGGGGACGGCGGCTTGAGCCGTAGCGGTGACAACCTTTGCTTGCACACGGTTAAGATAACAAAGACGGACATATTAATATGTCCGTCTTTGTTATCTTTGATGTCGTTTCTTGATCCTATGCCATTACCGCCTGCGTCTCGTTCTGTGCGAGTTTGGCTTTGCCATCACGATATGCCTGCGCGACGGTGACGTACATGATAAGCAGGATGTAGATGGTAGTGGCAGGTAAAACGATCGGAAGCAGACAAGCCAGAATGACAGTGACCATCATGATCTGGATAATGATGCCGAGCGCCATTGCCGCAAGGTAATAAATGGCAAAGGCGGCGATGAATCCGCTCAGGTTGGCGCGGAAGATTGCCCACCATTCGCGGATACGGAAGCCGGCGCTGAATTCCCCCTTTTCGAGTACGTGCATTTCCGCTGCTGGGACGATAAATGCCACGACGATGGAGATCGGAATGAGGATGCACATGGTCAGCGCGAAGACGCCCATATACACAGCGAAGAACGGGTCCGCTTCGGGTGTGCTTGAATTCGAAGTGACGATGGGCAGGAGGAAGGAAGTGACCATCAATGGCAGGACGAGAATGATGATCGGCAGGGTGTACACGATGCGCACGCCGAAGACTTTCGCGCCGTCTTTGAACATGTCGCTCCAGTTATCCCACGCCACCATGCGCGGAGATTCGTTCCTCAGCACCTGGCGCGCGATCTGAACGGCGTACCCGACCAGCAAGAAATAGGGCAGAATGGGAATGACGAACGCAGAGATGGAGATCAACGCGCCGATCAACAAGTGCTTGCGCGCCTCTGCGTCTTTGACGGGGAAGTAGAAGATTTCTTTCAGGTCGAATCCAAAAAACATG
>JACPVC010000121.1 GCA_016191955.1 Chloroflexota bacterium | reverse complement strand
CGCTGATGACAAGCAAACGTGCATCTGTAGTAGTAGGGCGGGGAAGTTTGCTGTAATCCGTTTTGGCACGCACAAAATCTTGAACGAGACTGCGTAATTTGAGATGGTCACGCTCCAATGCAGCTTGGGCAAGTTGTTCAATCTGTACCATTCAAACACACTTTCCACTACATCCAAAATTATTCTTGGTTCAAAAGGGTCATACGAATTCGGTTATCTTCGATAACCGAGAAATGTCCAGCCCAATTTTCTCGGCTTGCGAGTGCTTCGACAGCAGCTTGAGCGATGTATTGTGGCGACTTCGGAGTAATGCGAAAAAGAATCACCCCACATTGGGAAGGGAGTTTTGAGCGAAATGCCAATTCGCCGAAATCCTTGTCAAAAGTAACGGCAATGCGGTTTTCTTTTTGCGCTCGCTGAAGAACAACATCATCAGTAATGCCGCGCGAGTCTTCGCGAATCCATGCAATATCATGACCTGCCTCACGCAAAGCGATGACAGCATCCAATGGAAAGTTTTCATTGGCAAGTAGGCGCATGTCTATGCCTTGGATAGTTCAAATGGATAGATTTTTTCGGCTTTGAGAATATTGGAAGCATACATCAAACAAGCTGAAATATCCTCGCGGGTGATACCTGGGTAATTTCGCAAGATTTCGCTTTCAGCCCAGCCTTGCGCCAGTAATTCCACGATAAATTCAACAGCCAGCCTTGTCCCTTTGATGACAGGCTTGCCGACGAGGATTTTTGGGTCAACAATAATTCGTTCTTTCCAGTCCATGTTCAACTCCTTTTCAAAAAGGTGCCTGACTGATTGTAGCACGGAGATTACTTTCTTCTTTCCTCCAGCCCCTTCACCATCAACTCCTTCGCCACATTCGGGTCGGCTTTGCCTTTTGTGGCTCTCGCGACCTGTCCCATGAACCATTGGAACAACGTTTCTTTCCCCGCGTTGTACTCATCCACTTCTTTTGGGTTGTCGTCCAGTATCTTCGTCACCAACTCTTGAATCGCGCTCACATCGGTCAACTGCGCGAGGTTCTTTTCTTTGACGATCTGCGCGGGGTCGCCGCCTTTGGTGAGCAGTTCAGTCAACACCGTCTTGCCTGCGCTTGCGCCGATGGTTTTGTCCGTGACCATGTCGATGAGTTGCGCGAATGTAGCGGGGTCGAGCGTCAGGTCTTTGATGTCGGTGCCCGAGTCGTTGAGGTAGCGCATCAATTCACCCGCGAGCCATGAATGCACGGTCTTGGCAGAACTTTTCGATTTCGCAACCACGCGCTCGAAGTAGTCTGCGAGAGCAAGGTCAGAGGTGAGAAAACGCGCATCGGACGGAGTCAAGCCAAAGTCCGAAATGAAGCGGGCGGTTTTTGCTTCCGGAAGTTCAGGCAGTTGACTCCGAATCGACTCGATCCACGCATCCGAAAGTTGAAGCGGAGGCAAATCAGGTTCGGGGAAGTAGCGATAATCGTGCGCCTCTTCCTTTGACCGTTGGCTGGTCGTCACGCCCCGGGCATCGTCCCAGCCGAGAGTTTCTTGAATCACCGTTTCGCCCGCTTCATACAGTTTGATCTGACGTTCGATCTCATATTGCGAAGCGCGGACTAGCGCGCGGAAACTGTTGAGATTTTTGATTTCGGTGCGTGTGCGGAATTCATCGCTACCAACGGGGCGCACAGAAATGTTCGCCTCAAAACGTAGCACGCCTTTTTCCATATCGCCCGAGTTGACGCCGAGATAGCGCAAAATGGCGCGGACTTTCGTGGCGTAATCGAGCGCGGCTTCGACGGTGCGAATATCAGGCTCGGAGACGATCTCAAGCAGGGGGACGCCTGCGCGGTTGAAATCGACCAGCGCATAATTTTTTTCGTGGGCGAGTTTGGCAGTATCCTCTTCGATATGAACCCGCCTCACGCGAACCCTCACCCCTAACCCCTCTCCCATTGGGAGAGGGGAATTGCTCCCTTCCCCCACAGGGGGAAGGGCTGGGGATGAGGGCGAAACGTCGAGCCAGCCTTTTTCTGCAATCGGCAATTCGTATTGTGAAATTTGATAACCCTTGGGCAGGTCGGGGTAGTAATAGTTTTTGCGCGCAAAAGTATTGTGCTTATTGATGGAGCAGTTCAACGCGAGACCTACTAGCGCGGCAAGCTCCGTCGCCTTTTTGTTGACGACCGGCATTGCTCCAGGCAGACCTGTGCAAGTGGGGCAGATGTTGGTGTTCGGCTCGGGCGCGGAGCCGTAGTCGGCGGAACAGCCGCAGAACATTTTGGAGTTCGTGAGCAGTTCGCCGTGAATTTCAAGTCCGATTACGGGTTCGTAGGTTAGTTTCATAGTTGGTTGGTCTCGTAGTTAGATGGTTTGGTAGTCGAGTAGTCTTTTGAAGTTAAGGATGAAAGATATTTTCACGATGAAAACGCAAATAGCCTTTATGTTTTTCTTCCACTTGCGATAATTTTAAATTGAGGTCTATACCAAGTTGCAACACTGTGGCTTCGCTTAATTTGCTTGAAATCATGATTTTTCCATCATCTTTAAAACTAATAAGTCCTGAATCAAAACACGTATCCAGATTGGGTAGAAGTAATAAACCATTGAAAACATCCAACCTTTCTTCATTTGTCGAGTAGCGCCAGGGCTTTATGTGTGACGCTTTGAGTATTTCAAATTGCGAACAACCGCTTACTGAGCAACCTTGCCAATAGCCGATTAGTGATGTTCTAAATTGTCCTTGACCTATACGGCTTTGAACAACAGCTTCCCGTGTTGTCTCTTGAAGTGTTTCGTAAGAATGTTTTAATTTCTCTATTTCTTGAAGAACTGTGAGCTTTTTATCTTTGCTGATATTCTGAAAAACCTGTGGCAATGCCTCTGCCAGCTCTGGGCGCAAAATCCAAACAAAGCCATCTTCGCCATCCGTACCTAAAAATGGGACATGCCAGTATCGAATTGTTCCATTCCCTCGATGTGGCGGGTCTATAAAGGGATATTTCTTTAGGATACGTTTTGAGAAGTCAGGAATAATTCTGTTGAGCGGAGCATGATGTTTATAGTTAAGCGCAGAAGCAACCTCTCTGCCAGAAGCGCCATACCCATCTGAATTAAAAAGAAAAGACAGAATTTGGATTACTGGCTCGGTGGAAGTCTCTTTATCTTGCAAAATCTCTTTCCACAATTCTGTACTGATGTTTACGCTTTCGTTCATTCAGTTGCCTCTAGTTAATATCAAGTTAGAACGCTTGCGCTATAATTGTTTCAGTCACTTTTACAAGGAGAAACCTTATGAACGCAGATGCCTTTCGTCATTTTTACAACTATCACTTCGCTGAAAATCACAAAGTTTGGGAGCATGTCGCTTCGCTGACCTTCGAGCAATTCACCGGGAAAGTGGATTACTCGCGCGGGTCGGTTCGGGAACAGCTTGTGCATCTCATCGACGCCGAAGAAATATGGTTCAGTGAATTGCGCGGCGTTGAACCTTTTGAACCGCTTCCTGATACCGTCGAGGTTGATAATCGCGATGCCATCCGCGCGCACTGGGACAAGGTGGAGGGAAATATCCGTGCCTACCTTGCCAACTTACAAGACGAACAATTGTTTTCCAAGCCGATCAAAGAACCAGAAGATGATCAAGTCCTCTTTGCGTGGCAGGTACTTCTGCATGTTGCCAATCATGCCACCGATCATCGCGCTCAACTGCTACGTGCCTTGCATGATCTGGGCGTGGACACGAAGTATCAGGATTACATTTTTTACGTATATGAAAATCCGTGATCAATTTTATGTCATTCTGAGCCGCGCTCTTGTTCTTCGCGACGAAGAATCTCTTATGTCGTGACATGTTAAAGCGGCGGCAACTGCTTATGCCAATCCGTCACTTGCTGGTAGGCGTGAGCGACTTGGAATAACGTCTGTTCATCGAGGTGTTTGCCGATGAGTTGCATACCGACGGGCATGTTGTTCGAGAAGCCTGCGGGGAGCGCAATTGCAGGGACGCCTGCAGGGTTGGTCGCGACAACATAAATATCCGACAGGTACATTTCGAGCGGGTCGCTGGTCTTCTCGCCGAGTTTGAACGCCGTGGTGGGGCAGGTCGGGGCGAGGAGAAGGTCACAGGAAGCCAGAGCAGTTTCAAAGTCACGACGAAGAAGCGTGCGCACTTTTTGCGCCTTCAGATAATACGCGTCATAGTATCCCGCAGAGAGAGCGTATGCGCCAAGCATGATCCTGCGCTTGACTTCATCCCCGAAACCTTCGTGGCGGGTCTTGAGATAAATATCGATCACGTCTTTCGCGCCATCCGAAACGGAGAGACCGAAGCGCGTGCCGTCCATGCGGGCGAGGTTGGCGCTGGCTTCGGCGAAAAGCAAAAGATAATAAACGGGGAGACCGTATTTGGTGTGGGGGAGCGAGACTTCGTGAATCTCCATGCCAAGTTTTTCAAACTGACGAATGGATTCTTGCAGCGCGGACTCAACACCTGCTTCCAT
>JACPVC010000116.1 GCA_016191955.1 Chloroflexota bacterium | reverse complement strand
CCACCCGTAGGCATCCATGACAAACCAAGCTCCCATCATAAAACTCAACCCTAAGAAGACACTCATCTTCCTTTTTGCCCTCGTCGCTGCACTGGTCGCGCTCAGCATTTGGGGACAGCACATGCGCTTTATCGGCGTCGGCGATATTCGCGGATACTGGCACGAATTCTTTATCGACCTGATGATGAGCGCCTTTTATCTCGACTCTGAAGGGAATATTCCCACCTACATCAATGCATTGCTGCTCTTTCTACCATTCTTGCTGCTGGCTGTCATTGGCGCGTGGAAAAACCTCGAGAAGGACAAATACCGTTTTCAATGGAATGGGTTGGCGCTGGTATTTTTCCTGCTCTCCATCGACGAGATTTCGTCCCTGCATGAACGGCTTATCAAACCCATGCGCGCCATTGCCGGAGCAGATGGCTTTTTCTATTTCACATGGGTCATCCCTGGCATGATCGCCATTGCGCTTTTTGGCTTCGCATTTCTAACCTTCTTCCTGCACCTCGAAACAAAATTCAAATTACTCTTCCTTTTCTCGCTTGCTGTTTACATCGGCGGCGTGCTCGGCGGTGAGATGATGAGCGGATATTACGCCTCGATGCTTGGACAAAAGAATTACACCTACGCCGTGGTCGCCAGCCTCGAAGAATCGATTGAGATGTTCGGCTGCTCGCTCATCATTTACTCCCTGCTCGAATACATCAAGCACTATTTGCCCGAAGGATTGACCTTTAATCCGTCATGATCCCAGAACGTATCATTCCTCTAAATGAACTTAAACGCAACACCGGCGAACGCGGCTCGCGTATGTGGATCGCACACAACGGCATTGTCTACGATGTGACCGAGTGCCCCAAATGGCGCACAGGCTTGCATGAGTTCCTGCATTTTCCGGGTCAGGACCTGACCGGCGAAATGGAAGGCGCGTCGCACAAAGAAGAAGTCTTCAATCACGACTGTGTCAAGATCGTTGGCAGATTACAAGTTGAATAAAGGATATTCTGTATGACATCTCTCAAATGGTGGCAAACCGCTGTTTTCTATCAAATTTATCCGCGCTCATTTGCAGACGGCAACGATGACGGCATTGGTGACTTCAAAGGCATCACTAAAAAGCTCGATTACCTCGTCCGCCTCGGCGTGGATGCGCTTTGGCTCTCTCCGCACTTTCCCTCGCCCAACTGGGATTGCGGCTACGACATTTCAGATTACTGCAATGTCGCGCCGGAATATGGGACACTGGATGACTTCAAGCACTTCCTTAGCGAAGCGCGCAAACGCAACTTGCGCGTCATTCTGGACCTGGTGCTGAATCACACATCCGATGAACATCCCTGGTTCCTGGAGTCAAAGTCCAGCCGCGACAACCCCAAAGCGGATTGGTACGTCTGGGTCGACACGCCGCCCAACAACTGGCAATCCTGCTTCGACGGCGAAGCGTGGACGTACGTCCCCGAACGGAAGCAGTATTACTATCACTACTTCATGAAGCAGCAGCCAGACTTGAATTGGCACAACCCCGAAGTGAAACAAGCCATGTGGGATGCTGTCCGTTTCTGGCTTGACCTTGGCGTGGACGGTTACCGTCTCGACGCCATCGGCACCATCTTCGAAGACCCAAACCTCACACCGCACAGTGTTCCGATGAATCTCGCTGAACTGCGCCGCTTCTCTGAGCTTGCCAAAACCGATGAAGAGAAAAAACTGAAAGACCAATACTGGGCGGATATGTTCAAGAACCAGTGGGGGCAACCTGGCATCCACGAACTGATGAAGGAACTGCGCACCATCCTCGATGAATATGAGGGTGACCGCATGCTCGTTGGCGAAGATGACAATATCGACTATATAGGCAACGGTAAAGATGAGCTGCATCTCGTCTTCAACTTTCCGCTCATGCGCACAGAACAGATCACACCGGAACATATCCGCAAGAATCAACAAGAGCGGCTCACGCAATTGGACAAACTCCCCGTCCGCGGCTGGCCCTGCAATACGCTTGGAAATCACGACTGTTCCCGCATCTACACCCGCTTCGGAGACAAACTCCACGATGCCGAACTGGCTCGCCTGAACGCCGCACTCGTGTTGACCCTGAAAGGCACGCCCTTCCTCTACAATGGCGAAGAGATCGGCATGACCGATTACATGCTGACCGACATCTTACAGGTGAAAGATACCATGGGGTCATGGTATTACCACACCATCGTCACCGAGATGGGAGTCCACCCTGAAGAGGCGCTGTTCCGCACCGCCGAAATGACCCGCGACAAGAACCGTACACCCATGCATTGGTCGAACAAGCCAAATGCAGGCTTTTCTCCCGAAGGTGTAGTGACATGGCTGCCCATCAATCCGAATTACAGGGAAGGCATCAACGTCTTTGAGCAGGAGCAAAACCCAAGCTCGATCTTGAATTACTACAAGCACCTTCTGAAAGTTCGCAAGGCATCGCCTGCGTTGGTCGAAGGTGAATACGTTGCTCTTCAAGAGAAAGAGCAAGACTATGCTGCATTCTTGAGAAGGGCAGAGAAACAAACTGTTTTGGTAATCTTGAATTACACCGAAAAACGGCTGGACTTGGACTTCTCCGATGCAAAGGACGTCAAGGGCAAAAACCTGCACACCGTCTTCACCAGCGCTGTCCGTTCACCGGCGGACCATACCGCTCAAAAATTAACTGTCGCGCCGTTTGAAGTCTTCATTGCGGAAGTGACTCCATGAGTGAAGAACGGGCGAAACCGAGAGTCTTCGCCACCCTCTGCGGACGCATCTTCCGTGATACCGACCCGCAATATTTTCCATCCACCCAGCATCGCGGAAAACTTATCCGCCTCTGCACGGATGCATGTCTCGGCGCCTTCCTTGCCGACCCGGATGTCTTCTGCAAGGTTCATCGCAATTCAGACAAAGCCGCCGCGCGTATGAAAGCCGAGATCGAACACCTTATAGGTTTATGGAGCACGTATGATACCTCCACGAAAAGCGATTGAGTACGAAAGATTTGAATTCAAGAAATGGGAGCACTTTAACGCAGAGACGATTGTAGAAACTCCAGTTTCCCTAACCGTGAATGGACAAGTGTGGATCACGTTCATGTGTACGCCCCTTCATCTGGAAGAACTGGCTGTTGGTTTCTTATACAACGAAGGTATCGTCAAAAGCATGGATGAAGTGGTTGACGTCCGCGTGTGCGAGCATGGAGATAACGTGGATGTGTGGCTCAACTTCAGCGCCGAGCAGCCGACGAATTGGCGTAGAACGTCTGGCTGTACGGGCGGGGTAACGGCTGTTGACCTTCTGGCGAAACCAAATGTCGATTTCTCGGCAGACAAGTTCAAGGTCCAGCCGGAGGCGGTGATGGAGATGGTAGACAAGTTATTCGAGTCACAAGAGCTTTATCGTGATACGGGCGGTGTCCACACATCCGCTTTGAGCGATGGCGAAAAGGTCGTGCTCGCAGCAGACGACATCGGCAGGCATAACACGCTCGACAAAATCGCAGGGATGTGTTTGATGAATAATGTGTGGCCCGAACATCGCATGCTCATTACCACCGGGCGTATCAGTTCTGAAATGCTGCAAAAAGCGGCACAAATGAATGTGTCCATTCTTATCTCGCGCACTTCCCCATCATCGCTCTCCATCGAAATGGCGCAGCGATATGGAATTACGTTGATCGGGTATGCGAGGAAGCATCGTTTCAATGTATATTCGAATGGTGAAAGGGTTGGGTTGTAATTCAACCCGCGGTCATAACAAAAGAAAGAGAGACTTTATGCCATGCAATTGCTGTGAGATGGAAAATAACACGTTTGGCGAGGAGGAAGCGAAAGCCAATCTCAAAGAGTATCGCCGCCGCGGTCCTGCAAAACAGACAAGGTTGATACTCGAAGCGGTGCGATCCTTGGGATTGAACCACGCCACCCTGCTCGACGTTGGCGGCGGAATCGGAACGATCCATCATGAATTGATGAAAGATATTGCCAGCGAAGCGATTCATGTGGATGCCTCATCGGCATATTTAAAAATTGCCATGGATGAAGCCAAGCGCCTGGGGCACAGCGAAGTCAAATTCATCCATGCGGATTTTACCGATGTGGCGGACGATCTCCCGCAGGTGGATGTGGTGACGCTCGACCGGGTGGTTTGCTGCTATCCGAATTTTCGCGAGTTATTGAAAGCGGCTTCGTTGAAGAGCCGCACGGCGATTGTGTTGACATACCCGCGCGAAACCTGGTATTTGAAAATGGGCTTTGCCATCGCCAACTTTTTTCAGAAATTAAAGAAAGATCCTTTCCGTATATTTATCCACCCCATAGAAGAAATGGAGTTATTGCTGAATGGAGAAGGGCTGCGCCGGGTATCCACTCGCAGGTTGTTTGTGTGGGAGATGTCTCTGTATCAAAGGTCGTAAGACTCGCTAACGTAAAAATACGGATAAAAAAACGATCGCGCCCTGCGCTACCAGAGGGGCTTCATAGGGATTGCAACTTGGGCAAAAATATGTAGGACAGTGAATCATGGGAGCGGCTTGAAGCCGCTCTTTTTTGATTACTGATGTTACGCAATTTGTACGTAGGGGCGACTCGTCCGGGCTTTTCAAGCCGCAAAACCTCAAAGGGAGGGTCGCCCTTGGACAAGCAGTCTTTCCGGGTAAAGGGCGACCCTCTTTTTGCGCAACATGGTTTCCAACTAATTTTGACGGGTCGCCCCTACTGCGTAAGGTGAGTTGATTAGTCTATTTGTGAAATTTATCACAAAACTAGTAGATAGTCACCTGTAAAGCATGAAGAATGAAACTTACTAAAAACGACAGGATAAAGAATAATTTAGTCGAAGAGTTTTATTGAGAATCGAAAGGATATACCTTTATGAATTTGAATGAAATCATCACGCTCTCTGAAGGCGAAGTGCTTACTTCGCAATTGGATACAGATGTCAACATCCACGGCGGCTGCTGTGCAGACTTAATGAGCGATGTCCTGGCATATAGCCGTCCGCGTGCGGTGTTGCTGACGGGGCTGACCAACCCACAGGTAGTCCGAACCGCGCATATGGCAGATTTTCGCGCGATCGTTTTCATCCGTGGAAAAAAGCCACAGCTTGAAACTATCGAGATCGCTATTCAGGAAAACATCCCGCTGATCTCCAGCCCGCTTGGAATGTTCGAATTAAGCGGCAAACTCCATGATGCCGGTTTGAAAAGCTATGAAGGCAATGGCTCCGACTAGACCGCCTACCGAGCAGGAAAAATTTGGGCGACACCGCCCGCTTACAGACCTCGACGCGCATGAGATCAACCGCATCGAGGAGCTTTCCTATGATTTGAAGATCCACGAGGTGATGGCATCGAACGTCATCACCACCTCGCCAGACGTCCCCGTCTCGCGCGTATTGGAACTTATGCGGGTCAACCGCATTTCAGGCGCGCCCGTGGTCGAAGACGAAAAACTGATCGGCATTATTAGCCTTGAAGATATCGTCCGCGCTCTTCAAAATGATGAGCTTACCGCGCCGGTGCGGAAATATATGACCCCTAGTTTAGTCACCGTCAAAACCTTTGAATGCGTTGTGGAAGCCATCAAGACATTTTCAGAAAAAAGGCTGGGACGCCTGCCCGTGGTGGACGAAAACCGTCAACTCAAAGGCATCATCACTAAAGGAGATATTACACGCGGCATTCTGCACGCAGTTCAACGCGATTACAAAGAAGAGGAAGTTCGCCGCTATCGCGCCAGCCATTTATTCGAAGACATTATTTCAGACCGCACCACCCTCGTTTTACGGTACAACATCAAAGCCGGCGACTTTACCCACGGCGGTAACGCGTCGAGTCATATCAAACGCGCCCTGCTTCGCCTCGGCGCGGACGCGCAACTGGCACGGCGCTGCGGAATTGCAGCCTACGAAGCGGAAATGAATCTCATCATCCACACCACCAACGGCGGCATTCTCAAACTGGAAGTGGAACCGCACCGCATCACCCTCTCCACCACAGACGATGGTCCGGGCATCGCAGACATTGAAAAAGTTTTACAGCCCGGTTATTCCACGGCAACAGACAACGTCCGTGAGATGGGCTTTGGTGCAGGTATGGGTCTGGTCAACATCCAACGCTGTGTGGACAAAATGGAGCTCGATTCAGCGCCTGGCAAAGGCACCAAACTCATCATGCGCATCACTGTACCTTCTGAAAGCCTCAACAGCAAAAAGGGATCATCATGAATCTCCAGACCATTATCGACAAGCTGCAACTCAATGTTCTCACTCAAGCAAGCGACTTTTCCAGCGTCACACCAAATGGTGGTTACACAGCAGACCTGCTCTCATGCGTCATGGCAGGCGCAAAGAATGGCACCATCTGGGTCACACTCCAGGCGCACATGAACATCGTCGCCGTCGCCGCCATGCTCGATGTCGCCGCCGTCATCATCACCGAAAACGCCAAGCCCGATCCAGCCACCATTGCAAAAGCCAATGAGCAAGGCATCATTCTTTTATCCACGCCCAAAGCCAGTTACGAAATTTGCGGCAAGTTGTGGGAGTTGAACCTGCGCTAAAAATGAAAACCATCCGCGCCGACCTGCACGTCCACACCGTCCTCTCGCCCTGCGCGCATGTTGAAATGATTCCCCCACTCATCGTGCGGGCGGCGCTCGACCATCACATTGGCCTGATTGCCATCACCGATCACAATGCCAGTGCAAATGTGCAAGCCGTACAAAAGGCAGCGGATGGAACCGGGCTGACCGTCCTGCCGGGCATGGAAGTTCAATCGCGTGAAGATGTACACCTACTCTGCCTTTTCGCCTCACTACCGGACCTCGAAGCCTGGCAGCGCCAAATTGACCTTTCCCTACCCGACGAATTGAATCCTGCCGAGCATCTTGGTGAGCAATATGTTGTCGATGAGCAAGGGGAATACATCCGTACCGAACCACGGTTTTTGCTAACAGCGACAAAATTCTCCATCGAAGAGATCACACAACAAGTCAAGGCATTAGGCGGGTTGGTCATCCCTGCGCATGTGGACCGCACAGCCTATGGCTTATTCCCCACCTTGGGCTTTCTAGCAGATCAGTGGGACTTCCCTGCATTAGAGATCTCCCGCCATATCACGCCAGAGGAACTGCATCGGCAATTTCCATCTTCGATCAGGTCGCCGCTTATCCAAAGCGGAGATGCTCATCGGCTCGATGAATTTCTCGGCACAACTCTGTTTGAAATAGACACACCAACGCTCGACGAAATTCGCAAAGCATTTCAAGGAGAAAAACAACGAAAAATCAACATTCAAAATAATCAAATTGCCTGACAACCTACACAGATGCCATGTGACATCCTTCATTGACTGATTTGACTTGAACTATTAAACTATATTTGTGAAATTTATCACAATACATTAGAGGCAAGGAAATGACCAGACTTTTAAGAGAAATTCCTACAAACGACCCACTCAAGGCTGAAGATCTCAAGCCTTTGATCGACAAGGCAATTGCAGATAACAAAAATCGCCCCGGTGCGGTCATGCTGGTTTTGAACGAAGTGCAATCGAAGATCGGGCACGTCTCCCCTTGCATGCAAGCTTATATCGCCCAGAATTTGAACGTGCCGCTTGGGCAAGTCCACGGCGTAGTGACGTTCTATTCTTTCTTCAAGACCAAACCGCGCGGCAAGCACACGATCAAGTTCTGTTTGGGAACGGCTTGTTATGTGGCTGGCACCCCGCAACTTGTGGAAAAAGCCAAGCAGATGTTGAACATCGACCTCGGCGAAACCACACCCGATGGACAGATCACACTCGAAGAATGCCGTTGTGTGGGAGCATGCAGTCAGGCGCCTGTGGTTGTGGTCAACGAAGAAGTGCAAGGTCGCCTGCGCCCGAACAAATTCCCGCAAGTGTTGAAGAAGGTCCAGGCATAACCATGCGCGAGATTGCCCTGCATCTTTTGGACATTGCCGAGAACAGCGTCGCGGCGGAAAGCCGTACTATCTGCATGGACGTATCCGAAGACTTGCAGAACGATTGGCTGAAAGTCTCCATCAAGGATGACGGCAGAGGCATGGATGCGGAAATTGCCAAACAGGTGTTTGATCCGTTCTACACCACGCGCGCCACGCGCAAGGTCGGGCTGGGGGTCCCGCTCTTGAAGTTAGCAGCAGAAAGCGCGGGCGGAGGTTTAACTCTCGAAACGGAATCAGGCAAAGGCACGCACGTCGAAGCGGCGTTTCGTCATAGTCACATTGACCGAATGCCTCTGGGTGATGTCGGGGTGACCATGCTGACCCTACTGATTTCGTATCCGCATATTCACTGGATGTTTCGATATCGCCTGACGCAAAAAGACGGTGCAGCAAAAGAATTTGAATTGGATGACGATGAGATCAAGTCGGTGCTTGGCGAAATGTCTTTGACCGAGCCGGAAGTTTTGAGAATTTTACGCGGCATGATCGAAGAAGGAATCGACGCGCTCATGCCGCAGTTTGTGTATTGAGAGGAGAAATTATGCCTGCAATTAAATCGTTGGAAGAACTGAAACGCGTGCGCGAAGAGGCGTTGGCGAAGAAACAAATGAAGTCTGCGCCGGGAAATATTCAGGTGATCGTTGCAATGGGAACCTGCGGCATTGCCGCGGGCGCGCGTGACACGATGAAGAGCATTTTGAGTTTCATCGAATCTCAGCAACTGAGCGGCGTGACCGTGACCCAGACCGGCTGCATGGGCTTGTGCGAGCAAGAGCCGATTGTGCAAGTCATCATCGGCGACCAGCCCAAAGTTGTGTATGGCAAGGTGAACGCAGAAGTTGCCAGCCAGATCATGAAGCAACATGTCCAAAGTGGAATGCCTGTGAAGGATTACGTTTTGCCAATATAGCCATGTCACCCTGAGCGCCAGCGACACATGCTTCGCTACCGCTCAGTATGACAATCGGAGAAAATGTTTATGTCGTTTTATCGATCTCATATTTTAGTATGTGTTGACCCAGAGTGTCTTGCAAAAGGCGCTTATGATGTTGTAGATGCCATGCAGGATGAACTTGTCGCACAAGGGTTGATCGACGAAATTCAGGTATTGGAAACGTCGCGCATTGGCGGCTGTTCTGATGGACCTGAGATGATGGTCTACCCCGAAGGTGTGCATTATGTCGGTATGAATGCCGATGATGTCCCGTTTTTGGTGGAGGAACATTTCCTGAAGGGACGCATCGTTGAGAAGTTCCGCGAGATCCATAAACCCGTTGTGGATGAAGAACTGGGTCCACTGCGCCCGAAGGAAGTTCGTGTGGTGCTGCGCAACTGTGGCGAGATCGACCCGATGAACATCGAAGATTATCTCGCAGTGGATGGCTACCAGGCGCTCGGCAAAGTTATCGGCGAGATGACACCTGAAAAAGTCATTGACGAAGTGACCCGCTCCGGTCTACGTGGACGCGGCGGTGCGGGCTTCCCTGCTGGCAGGAAGTGGGCACTCACCCGTCAGGTACCAGACAGCCCGAAATATATGGTCTGCAATGCCGATGAAGGCGACCCCGGCGCGTTCATGAATCGACGTGTGCTCGAAGGCGATCCGCATTCGGTCATCGAAGGCATGATTATCGGCGCGTATGCGATTGGCGCGAGTTATGGCTACATCTACTGCCGCGCGGAATATCCGCTGGCGGTGGAGACACTTAATGTAGCGATCACACAGGCGCGCGAATTTGGTTTTCTCGGCAAGAACATCCTCGGTACCGATTTCAACTTCGACCTTGAAGTACGCGTCGGTGCGGGAGCGTTCGTTTGCGGCGAAGAAACCGCCCTGATGGCATCGATCATGGGTCAGCGCGGAGAGCCGCGCCCGCGCCCGCCCTTCCCTTCGGTGAAGGGTGTTTGGGAGAAACCATCCAATAACAATAATGTGGAAACATACGCGAACATCCCGCAGATCATCTTGAAAGGCGCGGATTGGTACGCCAGCATGGGCACGGAACGCTCGAAAGGCACCAAGACCTTTGCGGTCGGTGGCAATGTCGCCAAGCCCGGTCTGATCGAAGTGCCGATGGGCATCACCCTGCGCGAAATTATTTTTGACGTGGCGGGCGGCATCAAGGACGGCAAGAAATACAAAGCTGTTCAAACCGGTGGACCGATGGGTGGATGTCTCACTGAGAAACATCTCGACCTGCCGTTGGATTACGAAGCATTATCGCAAGCCGGCTCAATGATGGGCTCGGGCGGCTTGGTCGTCATGGACAAGTCCTCCTGCATGGTAGATATCGCCCGCTTCTTCATGGACTTTACGCAGGCAGAATCCTGCGGAAAGTGTACGCCCTGCCGCATCGGGACGCGCCGCATTTTGGAATTGCTCCAGAAAATTTGCGACGGCAAAGGTGAACATGGCGACCTGGAAAAACTCGAAGACTTGTGCCATGAAGTAGCAAAGAACAGTTTATGCGGTTTAGGTCAGGGCGCGCCCAGCCCGGTATTGAGCACACTCGAACACTTCCGCGATGAATATGAAGCACACGTGTACGAGAAGCGCTGCCCTGCAAAGGTGTGCCGCAATTTGATCCACTACGAAATTCAAGCGCCCACTTGTACAGGCTGCATGGTCTGCGCGAGGAACTGTCCGGTGGAAGCTATTACAGGCGAGCGCAGACAGGCGCATACTATAGATATCGACAGATGCATCCGCTGCGGCATTTGTATGCAGGTTTGTAATTTCAATGCAGTTTCGGTTTTGTCATAATTTTCTGGAGGTCAAATGCACGCTCCACCCGTTGTAAGTGCGATCAAAGAGGTTGTACAACAAGCGATAGAAAAGCACGGAAAAACTCCCGATGCTTTGATTCCGATTCTCAGCGAGATCAACCACGCACTCGGCTACATCCCGGCTGAAGCCATACGGGAAGTGAAACGTCAAATTCACAACCCCGCCGAGCGGATGTATGTGGCAGAAAGCCAGCTTTACAGCCTCGCCACGTTCTACGACATGCTCTCCACCAAAGCGCGTGGACGGCATGTCATCAAATTCTGTGAGAACGCGCCCTGCCATGTCGTGGGCGGCAAAGCTATTTGGGATGCGCTGCGCAAAGATCTCAACCTCGAAAACGGCGAGACCACGCCAGACAACAAATGGACGCTTGTCACCACTTCCTGCATCGGGCTGTGCAGTGTGGGTCCCGTCCTGTTGGTGGATGACGACATGTACGGCAATGTCACCGTCGAGCAGATCCTGGATATTTTGGGACGCTATGAATAGGAGCCAGCCATGAAAACAAAACGCGCCATGATCCTGGTCTCCGCTGATCCAGAGAGTGAAAGGCTTGGGTCGAGTGACCTGCTCAAAAGTCTGAAAGAGGCGCTCGAAGCTTATCAACTCACTGAGGAAGTAGACATCGCTCCCATCACCGATGCGGAACGCTCGAACATTCTGCCTTTTGTGATTGTGTACCCTGAAGCCAACGTGTATGGACCCGTCAAAGCGGGCGATGCGCGCTATCTGGTTGAAGAGCATCTTTACAAGGGACGTGTCGCCAAAGACCTGCTCGCTCCGCCGAAGGAGTTGACCGGGCAGATCGGCTCGCTCCGCGCTCACAAAGGCTACAACCCCGCCGAGCAGCGCATCGTCCTCGAACGCGCCGGGCGCATTGACCCGGAAAATATCGAGGAATACATCACCCACAACGGCTACGAAGCCCTCGGCAAAGCCCTCACCGAAATGACGCCGGAACGGGTCATTGATGTGGTTGAAAAATCAGGATTGCAGGGACGCGGCGGCGCAGGCTTCCTCGCCGGGCGCAAGTGGAAATTCGTGCGCGCAGCAGAGGGTAACAAAAAATATGTGGTCTGCAATGCCGATGAAAGCGAACCCGGCACCTTCAAAGACCGCATCGTCCTCGAAGGCGACCCGCATGTTCTGCTTGAATCGATGGCGATCGCGGGCTATGCCGTCGGCGCGGATGAAGGCTACATT
>JACPVC010000008.1 GCA_016191955.1 Chloroflexota bacterium | reverse complement strand
TGCACTGCGTCTTCGCGCAGCGAACGGCGGTACAGGCAATGACGGTGGTGAATCATGATAAACTTTCGGTGCAAAATTCCCCCAGTGGAGAAGTCCTTATGACGAAACCTGAAACCTATTCAATCGAAATTGCCGGCATCAAACGCGAACTGCGTCTCTTTGAGATCAAGCCCGGCTTGCGCATTGCCATTCTGAATATTTTGGGAGATACCGAACTGGTGCAAGCCTGTGCGCGTGAGCTTGCCAGGAAGATCAAGAATATTGATTTCGACATCATCATGACCGCCGAGGCGAAGTCCATTCCGATTGCACATGCGCTTTCGGTGGAGACTAAGAAGCCGTATATCGTTTTGCGCAAGACGTACAAGCCGTATATGGGCGATGCCCTTCAGGCGGAGACGCTTTCGATCACGACCGGACAGCCGCAGGTTTTGATCCTGGATGAGAAAGACCGCAATCTGATTCAGGGCAAGAAGGTTCTGGTGGTGGACGATGTCATCAGCACCGGTTCGACGTTGCAAGGCATGCGTATGATCCTTGATAAAGCCAATGCGACCGTGGCGGGCGAAGCAGCCATCCTCACCGAAGGCGACCGCGCGCAGTGGATGCATATCCACTCGTTGGGGCATTTGCCGTTGTTTACGGATTAATAAGATGTAGGGGCGCAGCAATGCTGCGCCCCTACGAGAACAATTCCATTTTCTTTTTTCGCGGGAGAGCCTTGATGGCTCTCTCTCGTTTCAGCGCAGCAATCTTATCCGTCTGTTCTTCCAAATAGACGAGCTTCACCGGGCGGCGGGTTTTGGTGTATCTTGCGCCGACTCCTTTATTGTGTTGAGCGACTCTTCGCTCAGGGTCGGTCGTCCAGCCGGTGTAATAGGTCCCATCTGAACATTCGAGGATGTAACAGAAACAACTCATTCCTTGTTACTTGTCTTTCCGTTTTCCCATCTTGCCCAGCCTCGACCCAAGCAAGCTTTCCATGAACGACGGCTTCTCTACTTCCTCGCCGGGGATTCGGGACCAATCGGCTTTCTCGCGTTCGACAAGCCAATTCTCCCTGCCCTCTTTCGCGGATTTCAACCGTTTGAGCAAAGACGCATGGTCGTCATGTTCAAGGTCATCGCGCAGGTCGAGCAGGGCGTTCATCAGCCGATTCAGGTGGTGGATCACGTTTGCCCGGTCTTGTTCCGCAAGCATGGCAAGCCCTTCAGTGGAGCTATCCAAAAGGGCGGCGGTGGCGGCGAAATATTCGCGGCTGGCAGATTTTCTCATCTCTGCCCAACCGGGTTGATTCATCGTTCCGTTCAACAGGGCAACGGATGTGAGTCGCGGCAGAACGTATGCAGATGCCATCAGCCCATCAGACTCGGTCACATCCGTCAGAATGGCGGTGGAGCCGAGGAGCTTGATTAAATCGGTTACAAGGTTTACGGCTTCGCCGGGTGTGTGGGGAGGGGTCGAAACGAGGAAAACGCCCTTTTCGAAGAGATCAACTTTGGCTGAGTCCAGACCCGCGCCCGTCAAATCAAGATGCGCAGGTCCAACGGCTGGGACGACTCCCACATAATGAGCCGTTTGAGGCAGGATATCCTCTGCCCATTTCGTCACTTCCGCCTTGACCGGGGAGGTATCCATCACCACGGCATCCTTTCGGAGGTCTTGGGCGATGTAACCAAACGTCTCGCGGATCTCGTTCACGGGCAGGGCGAGGATGACCAAATCTGCATTTTCCACCGAACTGGGCAGGTTATGGTTGGTTCCGTTCACTACGCCAAGCTTTTTGGCGCGTTGTTCGATACCATACTCCTTGTCGTGCCCGGTGGTCACCACCTTGTCTTTGTGTGCCGAAAGCGCCAGCCCGATCGAAGCGCCAATCTGTCCCAAGCCAATAATCGTGATTTTTACAGGCATAT
The DNA here is from genome assembly GCA_016191955.1 of Chloroflexota bacterium. Lineage (GTDB taxonomy): Bacteria > Chloroflexota > Anaerolineae > Anaerolineales > Villigracilaceae > Villigracilis. The sequence goes on along the minus strand of JACPVC010000008.1, from coordinate 1,689 downwards.
CAACCTCAAATTTGGAATGGCTGGATTATACCCCGCGTTAAAATACGAGAACCGCGGACGCCGACCGCGGTTCTCTTTGAAAGGAGGAGAAGAGAAATCACCTTACGCCCGTAAATTTATCATGGTTATCCGAAACCTACTTGACGCAAAACCTACGATTGCCCTACGATTGTTTGACAACTTGCAAGACTGAAAGCGCTTTTGATATTGTTGATGTATAGGAAGGCTGCCCTCATGACAATTTCTCCTCTCAAAATTTATACTGGCGAACTGAACAGCACTCCCCTCGGAGATTTCCGCTTCGCCGCCTCCGACTTGGGCTTGATCGCCGTCGAATGGGCAGATTCCCAGCCCGAGCTGGATGCCTACCTACAAAAGCTGAACTATCCCACTGAGCCGAATCAGAAAAAGATCGATCCCTACGCCAAAGAACTGCGCGAATATCTAAGCGGCAAACGCACCACCTTTACCATCCCCATCGACTGGACGCCGTTCACCCCCTTCCAACGGGAGGCGCTGCAAGCGGTGTTCCGCATTCCATACGGGGAGACTCGCACTTATATCGACATCGCCAGAGAAATTGACCGTCCACATGCCTATCGCGCCGTGGGTGCTGCCAATGCCATGAACCCCATGCCCATCATCGTCCCCTGTCACCGCGTCCTCGGTACAGACGGCAAACTCCACGGCTACGGCGGCGGGGACGGGCTACCCACCAAGGAGTGGTTATTGAAATTTGAAGGCGCTATGATGGCATGATACACTCGGGCATGTGGATGTTTATCTTCAACTCTTTTGGACGTTTCTAAAAGTCAATTTACTTAGTACCTCCGGTCCCGCCTCGGTGGGGTTGTTGTATCACGAAGCGGTGGGGCGTTTTGTGACGGAGGCTCAATTCGTGCAGGCGGTGGGGTTTTCCTCCGTGCTGCCGGGCAGCGACGCGCTTCAACTGGCGATGTATATCGGCTATGCCGCGGGCGGAATTCCCGGCGGGCTGGTCGCATTGACCGCTTCCATTTTGCCACCGACGTTGATCATCCTTGGTGTGACCATGATCTTGCACCGGCTTCGGCGTGAATCATGGGTCAGTAATTTCGTAGAAGGGCTGACGCCCGCCATCGCTGTGTTGATGGTCTTCACGGCTTGGAAAATTTTCGAAAAAGGCGGCGGGGTAAGTTGGTTTGGCTGGGGGCTTGCGAGCGCAAGTTTCGCAGCGATGTGGTTCAAAGTCCCTGAGCGATTTGTCATTATCATCGCCGGTATCGTTGGAGTTATCTTTCTTTCTGCGTCATGAAAAAATTGAACTCTTCAAAGTGGCTGCAATTGTTTTGGATGTTCCTGAAAGTGAACCTGCTTTCACCTTCCGGTCCCGCTTCGGTGGGGTTGTTGTATAAAGAAGCGGTCGGCAAGTTGATGACGGAGGAACGCTTCGTGGAAGCCGTCGGCTTTTCGAACTTCCTGCCTGGCAGTGAGGCGTTGAAACTGGCAATGTTTGTCGGGTATGCGGCGGGCGGCGTGGCGGGGGTGTTCACGGCGCTGCTTGGAGCCGTCCTGCCGCCGACGGTGATGATGTTCGTTGTGGCGCTTGTCCTTCAGCAGGTGCAGCATGAAGGCTGGCTGGAGGGTTTCGTCAAAGGGATGAGCCCGGCTGTGGCGGCGTTGATCGTGATGGTGGCGTGGGAGTTGTTT
>JACPVC010000106.1 GCA_016191955.1 Chloroflexota bacterium | reverse complement strand
GTGCTTGACCCTTCTCCCCGACGGGATGAAAATATAGGAATGGACTATAAGGATTACTATAAAACCCTGGGCGTGGAGCGTAAAGCCAGCGCGGACGAGATCCGTTCGGCGTATCGCAAGCTTGCCATGAAATATCATCCCGATAAGAACCCCGGCGATAAAAAGGCGGAGGAAAAGTTCAAGGAGATCAACGAAGCCTATCAGGTCTTGAGTGATGAACAAAAACGCTCTCACTATGACCGGCTCGGCAGCGCCTACTCCAACTTCCGCACCACGGGCGGCAGACCGGGCGACTTTCGTTGGGAAGACTGGGGCACGCGCGGCGGCAATGTCAATATGGATGACTTGTTCGGAGGTGGAGGCAGTGTAGGGGGCTTTTCTGATTTCTTCCGCGCCATCTTTGGGGAAGCCATGCGCTCACAGGGACGGGGCAATCCGTTTGCACAAGAGTCGCCGGGCTATGAACAGGAAGTAGGTATCAGTTTCAAGGAGTCTTTTGAAGGGACTTCACGTCAACTTCAAAAACCGAATGGTAGCAAGTTAACCGTCCGAATCCCGGCTGGGGTGAAGACGGGGTCAAAGGTACGAGTGGCAGGCGCGGGTCCAGATGGAAGCGATCTTTATCTGCTGATCCAGGTTGAAGAGGATGAACGCTTCGAGCGGGATGGCGGCAATTTGACCACGACATCCAATGTAGATGTTTTTACATTGATCCTCGGCGGCGATGCGGATGTGGAAACACCCACAGGCAAGGTCAAGTTGAGCATCCCTGCCGGGACGCAACCCGAGCAAATTTTCAGGCTGGCGGGGCGTGGGATGCCGAACGTGAAAGACTCGAAAACCAGGGGCGATCTGTATGTGAAACTCAAAGTACAGATTCCGAAATATCTGTCGTCGAAGCAACGGGAATTGATCGAAGAAGCATCCCGCATCAAGTTTTAGAGGAGTTTTAAAGATGAAGAAGTTTTTAGTTTTGTTTTTGACGCTGACGCTGGCGATGCTTGCCTGTCAGACCCCGTCGTTCACGGCGCAGCAAACCCCGCCAAGCGAGACGGGAACGACTTCGGAGGAGATCCCAACGGTTGCCGCTCCATCAGATGTAGATACATCCGTCAACCCGGCTGCGGCGCAGGATGTTTTGGTTTCGTTGTTTGAAAACGTCAGCCCGGGCACGGTGGCGATCTTCACAGAGACGGGACAAGGCTCTGGCTTTGTTTACGACAAAGAAGGTCACGTTATTACCAACTTCCATGTCGTGGCGCAGGATGAAACGACCGCCGTTAGCATTGTCGAAATCCGCTTTCCATCGGGCTTCATGGCGTATGGGACGGTGGTTGGCATTGACCTGGATTCGGATATTGCCGTGATCAAAGTGGATGCGCCTGCCGAGGAACTCAAGCCGCTGCCGCTCGGCGATTCATCCGTGCTCAAAGTGGGTCAGACCGTCGTTGCGATTGGCAACCCTTTTGGCTTGGAAAGCACCATGACGGTAGGCATTATTTCTGCGCTTGGGCGCACGCTTGAATCGGAACATGCCAGCCCGGATGGCAACGCCTTTTCTGCTGGCGATATTATCCAAACCGATGCGGCGATCAATCCGGGCAACTCGGGTGGCCCGCTATTCAACCTCAATGGCGAAGTGATCGGTATCAATCGCGCGATTCGCACCACCAGTTACACAGAGACGGGCGAACCGCTTAACTCCGGCATTGGTTTTGCGATCTCGATCAACATCGTCAAGCGTGTGGTGCCGGTGCTGATCGAAACGGGTAAATATGATTATCCGTATTTGGGTGTCTCCTCGAGCAGCGGACTCAGTTTGGATGCGATCAAGGCTCTCGGTTTGACTCAATTCACCGGCGCATACGTGACCTCGGTCATCCCCGGCGGCCCGGCGGATAAAGCGGGTATCAAAGCTGGAACCACGCCCACGAATTATCCGACTCTGTTAGCTGGCGGTGACCTCATCATCGCCATCGATGGCAGGGAAGTGCGCACCTTCGATGACTTGTTGGCTTATCTCATCACGAACAAGGGACCCGGCGATACAGTCGTCATCCGCGTCTTACGTGGGACGGAGCAGATAGATATTCCGGTTGTGTTAGCTGAACGTCCATAATTCTTTGTGACTAAAACGAAACCTCCGAGTGCTTCAAAACTCGGAGGTTTTATGTTTAAAATAAATTGCTGAACTTTGTTCTTTGATTCGTTTTAGGTCAAAATCTTTAACGCAAAGACGCAGAGCCGCAAAGTAAAAGTATCATGCCTTGGCGTCTTCGCGGCTTTGCGTTAAGACTCGTTCGAATTGCATAATGACACAGACCGGGGTAATTATCCAAACCGTTCTTCGCGCCAAACGTCTGCGCGGTTGTGATAGCCAGCCTGTTCCCAGAATCCGCGTTTGTCGTGTGGCATAAATTCGATGGAGCGCAGCCACTTCGCGCCCTTCCAAAAATACGGCGTTTCCATGTCTTCGCGCCCGGGGAGGTAACCCACCACGCCTCTTAATGGATAGCCGTGGTCGGCTGTGATCGGCTCGCCTTGGAAATGCGTGGCAAGCAGGAAGTTATCTTGCAGCACCACTTCCAGCGGCAGGTTGACCGTGAAGCCATATTCGGCATGCTGCATGACGTGTGTGGCGCCTGGCTTGATCTTGAAAAAGCCCTGATCGACCAGAGTCTTGACCGAAACCCCTTCCCAGTCGGTATCGAACTTGCTCCAGCGGGTCACGCAGTGGATGTCCATGTGGATTTTTGCCCGCGGCAGCCGGTTGAACTCGTCCCAACTCCAGCGTTTTTCTTCCTCCACCTCGCCCCACACACGGAAATCCCAAGTGGCGGGATTGAACGCAGGGACAGGTCCGTAATGCAGGACGGGAAATTTCTGCGTTAACGACTGCCCAGGGGGGAGCCGTCCTTCCGAACGGACGCGGTCCTCTTCCTTACGGCGGTCTAAACCTTCAAACTGGAACATGATACACCTCACTCTTATAATGTCAGGACTTACGCAAAACCAAAACCTTGTCCGTTAATCCACGCTAATCTTTTAAAAATTCGCGGCGATTGGCGAAAATTAGCGGATCGAAAAATCTTTCCGCGCATGTCCTAAATGTAAATCAGCACTGAATAGATAAGCCCAACAGGTGCAATGTTACCCGGAAATTATGAACAATTTCTTACATGTTCTTCGGTGCGCTGGGTTATAGCTATAGCAAAGTCGCTTGACAAGTGAGAACCCAAGGGCAAAGGCTTAACACGAAAGGCGCGAATGTGGCGAATATCGCAACAAATCCGCGCTTTTCGCCCTTTTCGCGGAATTTGCGTTGAAGGTTTTGACTTTGCAACAGCCATGTGCGCTGGGTCGAATTTCCTATGATCGCGGCAGGTTTGCTCGTATAATAAGCCAAATTTCAACAGGCGCAAGGAGAGATAGTGTAAGGCAAGATGACATCTTGCCCTACTACAGTCAAATTTTCAAAGGCGCAAGGAGAGAGTCTATGAAGCAACCTACGTTTAAACAGAGGTTTCAATACTGGTTCGACAACTACATGTCACGCGGCACCGTGGCGCTGATCGGCGGTCTGGCTGTCCTGTCATTGATCATTATTTTTATTGCCGCAGCGATTATTCGTTTTGGGTCTATCGCCATGGATGGTGAATCCGCTCCCACCTTCGGCGAAGCCGCATGGATGAGCCTGATGCGCACCCTCGATGCAGGCACGATGGGCGGCGATACGGGTCCCGGTTTCCGCATCGTCATGCTGCTGGTTACCGTCGGTGGAATCTTCATCGTCTCCACGCTCATCGGTATTTTGAGCAACGGGCTGGAAGAACGCATCGAAAACCTTCGCAAGGGTCGTTCGCTTGTGCTCGAAAACGACCATACCCTCATCCTCGGTTTTACCCCGCAGATCTTCACCATCATCTCCGAGCTTGTCGCGGCGAATGATAGTCGCAAAAGCGGCGCGGTCATCGTCGTTTTGGCAGAGCAGGACAAGGTCGAGATGGAAGATGCGATTGCCGAACGCATCCCAGACACCAAGAATACCCGCATCATCTGCCGCTCCGGCAGCCCGATGGATATGACCGACCTGGAGATCGTCAGCCCGCACACCGCGCGTTCCATCATCGTCCTTTCCGAAGGCGATGACCCCGATACGCATGTCATCAAGTCTGTGCTGGCGATCACCAACAATCCCAACCGCCATGAAAAACCGTATCACATCGTCACCCAAATCCGCGACCCGCAGAACATGGACGTGCTCAAGCTGCTCTCCGAGAAAGACATCGTCCAGCCGATCCTCACCACCGACCTCATCGCCCGCGTCGTTGCACAAACCTCGCGCCAAAGCGGCTTGTCCGTCGTGTATACCGAGTTGATGAACTTCGGCGGCGACGAAATTTATTTCAAGAAGGAACCGGGTCTCTCCGGCAAGACCTACGGCGAAGCGCTGCTCGCATATGAAACTTCCACCGTCATGGGTATTCGCCGCGTTGACGGCACAATCCTCATGAATCCTGCGATGGACACCCGCATCGAACCCGGCGACTCCATCTTTGCGATTGCAGAAGATGATGACAAGATTCAACTCTCGAACTCACGCCTCCCTCTGGAAGAAAACCTGATTCAGCGTTCTGTAAAAGTTTCCAAGCCCACGCCTGAGCGCGGACTCATCCTCGGCTGGAACCGCTCCGGCTCCATCATCGTCCGCGAGTTGGATAACTACGTTGCCAAAGGCTCTGAACTGTTGGTTGTTTCAGAAGTGGATGACCTTGAAAAGCAAATCCAGCGTGAAGTGGGTAAGCTCAAGAATCAGAAACTCAAGGTCATGGAAGGTGACATCCGTGACCGCGCCCTGCTCAATGAACTTGGCGTGACCGAATATGACCATGTCATCGTTCTGGCGTATAGCCACTTGGGCGTTCAGGAAGCCGATGCCATCACCCTTGTCACCCTGCTGCACCTGCGTGATATCGCCGAGAAGGATGAGACGCCCTTCTCCATCATCAGCGAAATGCTCGACCTGCGCAACCGCGAACTCGCCGAAGCCGCCAAAGTGGACGATTTCATCGTCAGCGAGCATCTTATCAGTCTCATGCTGGCGCAGCTTTCTGAAAACGCCGAACTCAAAGATGTCTTCGCCGACCTCTTTGATCCTGAAGGTTCGGAAGTTTATCTCAAGCCCATCGGCGACTATGTGGCGACCGGACAGCCTGTCAACTACTACACTGTGGTGGAAGCTGCCCGGCAGCGCGGCGAAACCGCCATTGGTTACCGCCTCATGAGCGAAAGCCACGACGCCGAAAAAGCCTATGGGGTGCGCACCAACCCGAAGAAAGCCGAAAAGGTGACGTTCAAGCCGGAAGATAAATTGGTCGTGATCTCGGAAGGCTAATAACGAAAGCCCATTAAAACAGACCTCACCCGCGAGAAAATATCGCGGGTGAGGTTTTATATTTATTCACTGATGTTACGCACTTGCGCTTCGACTACGAGCGGGAGGATGCTTCGACTTCGCTCAGCACCCGCTCTCTGCTCACATCGTCCTGGTGTTTTTCGGGAGCGCGGCAGCCGCCCTGCCTGCACCGCCGTTCGCTGCGCGAAGACGCAGTGCGCCGGCACGCGTGAGCGGAGCGACGAGTGAATCCTGAGCTTGTCGAAGGACGAGGAGCGCAGTCGAAGGGCAAGGGATACAAGAAAGTAGATATTGCGTAACATCAGTTATTCACCTTACGCATTATTTGAGGAATGACCCCGAAAGGATGTCATAACCTACTTGGGACTGGTTGTATAAGGCGGATTAAAATTCCTTTGGGTCTGGCGCAGGGACGAATGCCTCGACCCTTGCCCACAACTCGCGGATGTTGATGGGTTTGGACATGTATACATCGCAGCCTGCCGCGAGCGCCTTTTCGGCATCGCCCTTGAGAGCATTGGCAGTGACAGCAATGATGGGCACATAGGCAAGATTTTGCTTCCCGCTGGCGCGCAAACGCCTTGCTACTTCATACCCGTCGATGTCGGGCAGGTTGATATCCAATAGGATCAGGTCCACTTCCGCCATTTTGGCGGATTCAACGCCGGAGATACCAGTAAAGGCCTCCAACAGTGTGTACCCGCGCGATTCGAGGGCGCGTTTGACGAGCATCATATTGTCTGGATTGTCCTCGATGTACAGGATGTTGCTTCCCATAGGTTCTCCTTATTCCTTGCCTTTTTCATCCATTTTGTCTTCGATCACACCAATAACCTTGTCGACAAATTTTCGAGTGGGCAGGGAACCTTTTTGATAAAGTGCTTCAATGTGACCATTAAGTCGGCTGCGTTCTTCTTCTGTAATATCCTTCGCGCTGACAACCACGACCGGGATATGGCGGGTACGCGGGTCTAATTTTAGCTCTTCCACCAGCCCAAAGCCATCGATGCCGGGCATGGTCAGGTCGCTGACGATGAGATCGGGCAGTTTTTGCCGCGCTACCGAGAGACCTTCCCAGCCGTCCTTGGCGTGATACATGCGGTAATTCTTTCTGCCTTCCAACAGGCGGCGGATCAAGAGAGCATCGTCTGAGTTGTCGTCGACCAACAAAACGGTTGTGGTCTTTTCATCGAGATTTTCAAGCGCTGCTTGCAACCCCTCACGCGGAGCAGGGGACTGGTCCTTGCTGAGGTGAACGTCCACTGCCCATTGGTCGCCGAGCACGTGTTTTTCAACCGGGAAGGTATGCCCCGTGCAGTTGATGGCGACCAGTTCACCCTTGCCGATGACGCCTTGTTTTGAAAGTTTCTGGAACCCGGCAAATGCAACGGCAGTTGCCGGTTCGACAGCCATCCCTTCGCTCGTGGCGAGTGCTTTCATGGCTTCATAGGCTTCGAGGTCGGTCACGGATTCCATCACGCCGCCGTATTTCTGCGTGAGGTTCCACAGATATGTGTATGCCTTGCCGGGATCGCCCGTGGAGAGGATGATGATACGCGTATCGGGGATGACCGGCGTGGCAACATCCTTGCCGGCTTTGAAGGCATGCACCATCGGCGCGCAGCCTTCCGCTTGAATGATCGCCAGCTTGGGAATCTTGTTGATCAGCCCCATATTGTACATTTCTTTAAAGCCCTGGTACACCCCTAACGGACCCAACCCGCCGCTGACGGCTTGAATGTACCAATCCGGTGCGCGCCAGCCGAGTTGCTCCACGATCTCGTAGGCGATGGTCTTCATCGATTCGCGGGCAGGGATGGAACTTGCGCCGCGGTCGAGCAACAGGTTCTTGCGCTGGGCGAATTGACTGGCGATCTGCTTGGTCTGGTCATAATTGCCGCTAACACGGATCACTTCCGCGCCGAAGAGGGCGGCTTCACGTAGCTTTTCCTGCGGCACGAGGCTGGTCATGAAGACCCAAAGTTTGATGCCTGCCCGCGCGCAAGCCGCGGCATACGCCACTGCCGCATTGCCCGTCGAGGCGATGACGGCTTCGCGGATTCCGTTTTCGTTCATGGCGGCAACGGCTACGGCGGCTTGCCGGTCTTTGAAAGAAGAGGTCGGGCCGTAGCGTTCATCTTTGATGTAAACAGACTCATGCCCGAGGTCCGGGGCGAAGCGATGCGAGAGCCAAAGAGGAGTTCCGCCGGCAGGATAAAGCTCGAGGGCGGAGGGATCCTTCAAGGGCAAGACATCCTGAAAACGCCACAAGTCGGACGGGCGGTTGGGAATGCCGCGCAGAATCTCACGTTTGAATGCTTCATAATCGTAATGGGCTTCGACCCACTGCGATTCGCACTTTTGGCAAATGGCAGGCACGAAGGGAATGTAAGGCTGTTGATGTCCGCAAATATTGCATTCGAGGTAGAGCGGGGTTGCCATTTATTTTTCTCTTTTCTCAACGACTTCGGTGATGCCGACTTCAAGCGGCAGTTCCACGTGGAAGGTGGCGCCTTCGCCTTCGAGACCGCTGCTTTCAGCCCAGAGGCGCCCACCGTGCATCTCAACGAGGCGGCGGCTGATAGGCAGACCCAAACCAGTGCCGCCTACTTTGCGCGTGGTGGAGGTATCGACCTGGGTGAATTCCTGGAAGACCGCTTCGAGTTGATCGGGTGGGATGCCAAGACCGGTGTCTTGGACGGTGATGAGCACTCTGGCTCCTTCCATAGGGACGACCTTCAATGCGATCTTGCCTTTCTCAGTGAATTTGATGGAGTTGTTCACGAGGTTGATCATCACCTGGCGCAGGCGGATATTGTCGGCATAGATTTCGATCTCCTTGTCGGAATCGGGCTCGATGATGATGGGTAGATTCTTTTCGCTTGCCATTGTCGATGTGATGTTTGCAACCTCTTCGAGAAGACCCTGGATCTTGAATTTTTCGGGGTGCAGGCTCAACCGTCCGGATTCGATCTTTGCCATGTCGAGCACATCGTTGATGAGGTGCAGAAGGTGCTGACCGTTCCTTTGAATGAGGCGCAGGTCGTTATCCATATAGTCTGTCAACTCGCCGTCCAGACCTTCGAGCATCACGTCGGTAAAGCCGAGGATCGAGTTCAACGGTGTGCGCAATTCATGCGACATGTTGGCGAGGAATGCCGATTTGAGTCGGTCGAGTTCTTTCAATTCCTGCGCGCGCTTCCGGAGTTCTTCGGTCAGGCGCAGGGCTTCGAGGTGGATGCTGGTCTGTGCGGCGATGGCGGCTGCCAAGTCTTTGGCTTCTTGCGAAACGTTTGGTAAACCTTTCACTGAGAGCTGCCCGATTTCCTGACCGCGCACATAAAGAGGTTGTTCAAGCACGACATCGGTCACAGCCGCTTCATCGTCCAGCGGAGATACTTTTACCGAGTCGTATACAAAAGCAAGTACCCCTTCCTCGCGTTTGGTATAGGTCTCCCAGTTCTGGCGGATGAGGAGGCGTGTCGCCTCTTCCGCCTCAGCGCGGGCGCGAGAGGCATCTGCCAACAGGCGGATATTTTCCACTTGCTGGCTGACTTGCTTGCCAATCGTATTGATGAACTTCTTATCTTCTTCAGTGAGCGCGCCATTGCCCTTCACAAAAAGCCTGCCGATCTGTTCGTTGAGCGTTTCCATGATCTCTGCATGGTCGTACTCCGCGGGCGCAGGTTCTGTGAACGGTTCCACTGCCGCCTGGTCGTAGACGTAACCGATCCGCTCGGCGTTGTGAATGGCATCGAGAAAATTCGCCCAGTTCCTGTGTGTGAATTGATGCGTGGCTTCTTCCGCTTCGGCGCGGGCGCGTTCAGCTTCGGCGAGCAGGCGCAGGTTTTCGATCTGGAGTGAGGCTTGCTGTGCGATGGTGTTCGCAAGTTTGATGTCATCCTCGGTCAGCGGGCGTTCGGCAGGCTTGGCGACTTTGACTTCGCCGATGGTTCTGCCGCTGGCGATCAATGGAGTCTTGATGCCGCCCGCATCATCCGGGACCAGTTGCTGGGTGCCGCGCACCGGCAGAACTTTACCTCCCGTGAAAGCGAATCCGACTTGCTCCTTTTCATAAAGGCTTTGGGCAGAAAGAGGTTTCTTTTCCTTTTTGTCGAGAAGCGTTTCCAGTTCAGCGATGCGCACCTTCAATGCTTCGATTTTCTGAAGCAGGGTGATAGGGTCGTAATCCCGCGCTTCCCCGCCTTGCGCATTTGCTTCAGGTTGGGCAGAGTCATCATGACCCTGCTCGTTGGATGTCTCCGAGATAAGCTGCGACATCCCTGAGAACAGGTCTTCCACGCGTTTTCTGGATTTATCGTCAATCGACATCGGTGGTTCTCCTGCTACGCGGACGTGTCTTTCATGCTCAGTTGTGCAATGGTCATGGGCGCGCCGAGAGCATGTCCGAGTTCGCGCGCGGCGATCTGAAGCACGGCTTCCACGGTAGTGGCGCTTTGAATCTTTTGGTTGATGATGTTGAGCGTGCTTTCACGCTGAGCCTGTAACTGTGCTTTCGAGAAGGAATGGGCGTTTTGAAGGGCGGTCGCCACCTGCGATGCAAGCGTGGTTTGGATGTTGGCGTCTTCTTCTGTGAAGGCGTTGAGGCTGTCTGATTGCACGTCCAACACGCCGAGCAATTGCTCGCCGACGAGTAGCGGGACTGCGAGTTCGGAGGCGGTATCCGGCAGGAGCGAGTTGGCCAGCCAGCCAGGTTCGTTGCGCACATCATTGACAATAACGGCTTGCCTTGTACGCCCGGCGCGCGCCACCAGCGATTGCTCCTGCATCAGGGGAATTTCCGTCTCGCCGTGCGTGCCTTCGTGTTCATCGCCTTCCTTCCAGCCACATGCGGCAATCTTGAGATGTTGAGTATCCTCGTTGAAAGTGAAGACGTGAGCATGGTAATACCCGAACTTGCGCTGGGTGAGGCGGACGACCGTCTCCAGCATCGTTTGAATGTCCAATTCTCTGGAGGAAGCCGTACTGACTTCGGCAACCGCTGACAATTGCCGGGCTCGTTTATCCAACTCGATCTGACCACGCCGGGTCTCGTCAAATTGCCGCAGACCTTCAATGTGGGCGCTGAGACGTTCGGCAACGGCGAACGCAAGATTGCGGGCTTCAGTATTTTCTTCTTCAATCCCTTGAACGGCAAGCTTGCCGATGACTTCATCGCGTACTTTAAGCGGCAGGTCAAAAGAGACATCAATTGGCTGCTGACCCCCATTGCTGTTGTACGGGCGGACTTCCTTTAGGTCGAAATAATAACCCAAAGTTTTTTCGGCGTTCGTTTGTACATAATCTTTCCAACCTTCACGAACCAAACGGCGGGAGGCTTCTTCCGCCTCGGCGCGGAAGCGCTCCGCTGTTTCCAGCAAGCGCAGAGACTCGATGTGCTGGGCAACCAGGCGGGCTACTTCTTCAACGAGTTCACCGCTGCGCGCAAGCGCGGAAGATCGTTCGTCCAATTTGACGACCAGGTTGCCCACAGTTTCACCGGTGATCGAAATCGGGGCAGCGACCGTGTTCTCGTCCGTCTGTTGCGGCGTTTCCATTTCTGTCTGGGGGAATACCCGTTCGTTTTCAAAGACGAAGCCTGTCTGTTCCGGTTTGTGGACGGCATCCATGTATTCCAGCCAGGACGCGCGGACGAGGCGGCGGGCTTGCGCTTCCACCTCGGCGCGGGCTTGCTGCGTTTCTGCAAGGAATTTCGCGTTTTGAATGGCGATGGCAATCTGACCTGCGAGCGCTTCAAAGGCGGGCAATACATCCTCGTTCAGGGCATCTTCCTGCACGCTTTGCATATCCAACACGCCTGCCAGTGCATCGCCAACCATAAGCGGTACGGATATTTCCGACCGGGTTTGCGGCAGCAGGGGGTTGGGTTTGAACGTAACACTCTTCAACGTGTTTGAAATAACGACTGACTTTTTCTCGACCGCCGCGCGTCCGTTCAGGGATGTTGGGTTAAGGGGCAGGCGATGGTTGCGCTCCAATAATTCCTTGCCCACCGTCCCGGTCCCTGCCTGAAGGACCAGATAGGTCTGGCTGGGGTTGGCGAGGTAGACCTGCACGTAATACAGGTCGAACTGTTTACGGATCAATTCCGCCGCCTCGGTGAGCATGACATCCAGCGCACGCACATGTGAAACGGTGCGACCGACCTCTGCGGCGAGCTCCAGGTTGTGGGTACGTTCCGCTACGCGGGCTTCCAATGTGTTGATGAACTCGCGCAAGCGGGATGTCATGCCGTTGAATGCTCTTGCGAGCGTGCCAATCTCGTCGCTTGATTCGATCTCAGCCTGCGCATTGATATCGCCTGCGGAAACTTTTTCTGCCACTGCCGTAAGCCGGGTAATTGGACCAGAAAGCGCCTGCGAAACGAAAACTGCTGCAAGTGCAACGACAAGGCCGATGCCAATGGTGACGAGCAATGAACCGCGAGCTTGCTCCTGTAAAGGTTCAAGATAGACCGAAACAGGTTGGAAATAAGCCACCTGCCAGGGTCGTGTTTGCATGTAAACAGCGGTACCATAGTTGGATTCCTCGTCCGTGGCAACCAGTTGAGTTGTGAAGTTGGGGGTTGCATCCGCATTGGTCAGGGCTTGGTCAAAGGCGGGCAGGTTAGTGGAAAGTTCATCTGCCGGTAGGTTTGGCAGGCGACCCGCCCCCTGTAATTCGGCGAGTTTATCGGCACTCAACGGTACAAGCGATTTGAAGTTCAAATCCGGCGCGGTACCATGCGCCAGGCGGATATGGTTTTCATCCAATAAAATGGGAAAGGAGGTCGTACCCAAAATACTATTATTCTGCACCAGCCATTTTTGTAAGATCGCGGCATCATAAGTAACAACCAATACACCTACAGTGTCGCCGCCTTCCCCATGAACTGGGCTGGTGAAATACAACACTGCGCTTCCATTTGACAGGAATTTGACATCGGAAACATAAGGCAGATTCGTTTCTAAAGGTCGTTCAAAAAAGTCTTCACCTGCATAACTTATACCAATCGCTTCCAAATTTGTATCCAGCACGACAACACCCTTGGCATTCACTAAAGCATGCGATTTGATGTAAAGCGGGTCCTTTTTGATGAGGTTTTGCAGGGAACTGCTGGTCTCTTGTTGCAAGCGTTCGTCACGCTCATTGATGGGCGTGTCGAGATATTTTTGAAAG
>JACPVC010000105.1 GCA_016191955.1 Chloroflexota bacterium | reverse complement strand
GGCGAATTACAGATTATCTGGCGCGCTTGCCTGGCAATAAACAAAATGCTCTGGCGGGGGCTTAGCCCCCGCCAGAGCGGAAATACAAGGCGTAGGGGCGAGGTTTCCTCGCCCTCATAGTATTCAAAATTCTATTTCCCCGATCTGCTCAAAGTTAATATCGAACAATTCCTCGGCTTCTGTCTCCAGCTCGGCATCGAGCGCATCCCCCGCGCGGACGCCGCGATTGCAGTAGGATCTATAAGGGCAGTAAAGGCAGCGGTTGACGTCCTCAGTTTTGGGGTAGGAAGAAGCGGATTTTATTTCCTCCGCAAAGCGTGTGAGGGCATCCCAATCCCGCTTGAATTGATCCGCTTGGTATGGGAAGCGTGCCGGGTCGTTGGGAAAATCCGAAAACCAGTAAATCATCTCGATTTGTTCGGGGGCGATGGGCTTGCCGCCATTGAGAAACGCGCCCGCCTGAACCAACAACGCCCGATACACCCGCGTCTGCAAACGAACGGCGAGGAACTCGCTCTTGGGTCGTTTGCGGTAGGTCTTCCAGTCTTAGATGTAGAACTTATTTCCATTTGTGGCGATGAGGTCATATTTCGCTATGAGACGAAACGGGCCCAGTGGGGCGGATAAGGTCACTTCGGTTCTGAGACCTGACAGGTCTTTAAGACCTGTCAGGTCTTTTGCATTCGAGAAATTCTCCCACCATCTTTTTAGATTATCCGTATTCGCCGTTTTGGCAAGCTGCCCTTCAGGGATGCCAATGAAATACTGCTGCACCAGCCGGTGAAAATACTCACCCTCACGCTGGTGCTTTTCATTTTCGAGTGCGGGTTCGGTTTCGATGGCAGGATACGCCAAATGCTGTAAATAGCGCAGCTCAAAACGGCGCGGACAGTCGTTGTAATCCTGCAAGGACGATTGGCTGAGCGTGGTCAGTTCGATGGGCATGCCTTATTTTGCCACAGAATTTTACGCCTATGCTATACTCTCCCCAAAATACGAGGATGGATAGGGATTAGAACCCTACCATGCTCACGAAAATTTGGAGTTCTATGGGACAGGAAACACAGGTAGCCGTTTTTATCGACTACGACAACATCGAAATAAGTGTGGAAGAAGCCTTCGGCAAAGGTACCGATGTGGATTGGAGCCGCATCTTCAATTACGCCTCACAGATCGGGCGCGTGGTCTTGCGCCGCGCCTACGCCGACTGGGCGGAAGCCGCCAGCAAACAACGACAACTGCTCAACATGGGCGTGGAATTGGTCCACGTCAACAGCAAGCGCGGTAAGAATGCCGCCGACATCCGTATTGTGATCGACGCGCTGGAATTGTTCTATTCCGAAAAGGAGTCGTTCACGCATATTCTGCTCGTTTCAGGCGACGGTGATTTCACAGAGTTGGTACACCGCCTGCGCGCGCACGGCAAGACCGTCATTGGCTTGGGTGTCAGCGGCACGACGGCTGATTTTCTTGTGAGCGCCTGCGATAAGTTTGTCTATTACGACAAGTGGCAGGGTGTGAGCAAGTTCAAAAAAGAATCGTCTTCGAACGGCGCTCAGAAACAATCTACCGCCAGGCAAAACAATCCGCCTCCGCAAAAGCAGGAGAAGCCCGTGCCTAAACCTGTCGCGCCGATCTCGCCTGAAAAGCGGTTGGAACGGTATCTCAACATCCTCACTGCGCACAAAATTCGCATGACGCCCAGCACGCATCGTCCGCTGGTGATTTACAAGATTTACGACCTCGTGCGTGAAAACCCGGGCATTACCTTCAATCAGTTGAAAGAGAAGACTCAAACCTTTTTTGCAACCACCGCGCCGCAGATCGAACCGCAACTTGCGCTCGATACTGCGCATCAACTCTTTCACACCTTTTGTTTCGAATTCGATCAAACCTCCAACGAACGCATCATGGACCGCAAGATGGCCCTGCCCGAAGAGACCCACACTCCCGCCGACCTGCTCAACAAATGCGACGGGAAACTGCTTCACCTGATCGCTGGCGATCTCGGCGCATCCGAAACATTCGATAAGGAAGTCGCTGCGAAAATTCTTTACGGCGGCGTGCCCAACCCCAAGGTGCTCGGTCATATTCAAGAACTGCTCGACGCAGAAACTCAGGTATAATCGCGAATATGCTATACATATTCAGCGTAGGCAAACCTCTCTTTGCAATGGCGATCAACGGCTTCAACAGCGCCGGTCCTTGTCGTATTGCGCCTGTTTGCTGAAAGACTTTACTTTCACACGCCGCAGGTGTCGCCTGCGGCGTTTTTGTTTAACTACCGCTCGCGAAGAGGTACATCATGATCCAAATTCAACTCTCCAACATCACCCTCGTCCTCGGCGCCAAACGCATCTTCGAGAATCTCAACTGGGAGATTCAGCACGGTCAACGCATCGGTTTGATCGGTGCGAACGGCGCGGGGAAGTCTTCGCTGTTCAAACTCATCGAAGGGGAACACGTTCCCGAATTGGGTGGAAGCATCACCCGCGCCCGCCCTTCGACAGGCTCAGGACAACGCCTCATCACAACGGGATACCTGCCTCAACACCCCGAGCTTGACCCTACGCTGACAGCGCTCGACACCGCGCTCGCGGGCAATCCGCGAGTGGGGGAGGTTCACGCCGAACTTGAACGGGTTGAATCCAGTTTGGGTGATCCAGAAGTTTATGACGACGAAAAGAAATTGCAGCGCGCGCTAGAGAAGCAGCATCAACTCATCGAAGAGTATCACGCTCTCGGCGGTGACTCGTACCCTGAGCGGGTGAGTGGAATCCTACTTGGGCTGGGACTCGCTCAAAGCGAATTGGACAAGCCCCTGTCCGTGTTGAGCGGCGGGCAGAAAAAATTGGTCGGGTTGGCGCGGCTGCTTTTACTCAATCCAGATATTTTGTTATTGGATGAGCCAGATAATCATCTTGATTTACCGGGCAAAATGTATCTCGAAAAAATAATCCGCGAATATGACGGGACGGTGGTCATCATCTCGCATGATCGTTATCTTCTTGATGCTGCCGTGACACACATCGCCGAACTCGAAGACGGCAAGATGATCGTCTTTGAAGGCGATTACACCTCATTCATGGCGGATAAGGAAATGCGACTGGCACGGCAGGAAGAAATGTTCCGCGCGCAGCAAGTGACCATCAAACGCCTCGAAGCCGCGATCAAACGTTTGGCGATCTGGGGCAAGGTGTACGATAACGAAGACCTGTCGCGAAAATCAAAGTCTATGCAGAAGCGACTCGATAAGATGGATAAGGTCGAGAAACCCGTCACCGAACACAGGCGCATGGACCTTCGGCAGTTGAATGGCTGGCGCGGCTCGAACAAGGTGTTGGAACTCGCAGACATTTCAAAGTCATTCGGCGAAAAGCGCGTGTTTGCAAATGTTAATGAGACCATCTGGCACGGTCAGCGAGTGGGGTTGATCGGCGCGAATGGGGCAGGGAAGTCCGTGATGCTGCGCATGATCCTTGGCGAAGAGACGCCGGATGTAGGCGAAATCAAAATTGGTCCGAGCGTTTCGATTGGGCATTACGCGCAAGAGCATGAAACGCTCGACTTCAACCAAACTGTGCTGGATGCTGTCCGCTATGCGGGTGAGATGAGCGAATCAAAAGCCACGGCGTTTTTGCTGCGATATTTGTTCACGTACAAACAAGCCTCACAGAAGATCGGCGAACTCTCCGGCGGCGAACGCAGTCGCTTGCAATTGGCGCTGGTCGTTCTCTCTGGTGCAAATTTTCTGCTGTTGGATGAACCCACCAACAACCTCGACATCGCCTCTGCCGAAGTACTCGAACAAGCCCTCGAAGATTTTGAAGGGACAGTCCTCGTCATTTCGCATGACCGTTATTTCTTGGACAGAACCGTTCAACGATTGCTGGTGATTGAGAACGGTCAACTTGCCGGGTATGTGGGCGGGTATAGCGATTACCTGGCTGCCAAGAATTAGGAGTAAAATTGTCTGAATTCAGAAAGGAGTTGAGATGGCAAACCCTTTAAAGTTATTGGCGATCCTGGCTCATCCAGATGATGAGTCGCTTGGGATTGGCGGGACGTTGGCGAAATACTCCGCTGAAGGGGTGGAGACGTATTTGATATGTGCTACACGCGGCGAACGCGGCTGGAATGGACCTGAAGATCAATATCCCGGTCTGAAGGCGTTGGGGGAGATACGCGAAAAGGAATTAATGAATGCCGCACAACATCTTGGAATCAAGGAAGTCGTTTTTTTGGATTACATCGATGGGGATGTCGATCAGGTCAAGCCGCAGAGAGCGATCTCTGATATTACGGCTGCCATCCGCCGCATTCGCCCGGAAGTGGTGGTGACTTTTGATTTGAACGGAAATTATGGACATCCAGATCATATCGCCGTTACCCAATTTGCAACTGCGGCGTTGGTCTCTGCTTCATCAGAAGGTTATCAATACCCCAAAGGACTGCCTCCGCACATCGTATCCAAGTTTTATCATGCAGTGGATTCAATCGACGTGGTAGAAGGGTTTCGTAAGCTAGCGGGAGGAATTTCGATGGAAATCGATGGAGTGGAGCGGACTCATATCGGCTGGCATGATTGGTCCATTACCACCCGCGTCGATGCCCGGAATCATTTTGATGTGACCTGGAAGGCGATTCTTTGCCATCAATCGCAACTGCCCGGCTACGGTCCGTTGGTGGATGCGCCTCGTGAAACCCTTGAAGGTTTTTTTGGTGAGGGGACATTCATCCGCATTTTTAGTCACGTCACTGGTGGGCGGAAATTAGAACATGACTTGTTCGAGGGCTTGCGGTGATTGTCGACGAAAGACGATAGACCATAAAACCACTATTGTCCATTATTATTCGTATCTAAATCTTGCCACCCCTATCGAAAAGAACACTGCTGCAAAACCAAGCAGCACACCAGATTCAAGCAGAATATCTGCCATGTCACCGCCGCGCAGGACGAGGTCGAGCAGTCCTTGCATTGCCCAGGTGGTGGGGAGGATTTTGACGATGGTCTGCACGGTCGCGGGGAAAAGTTCCAGCGGGTACCAACAACCGCCCAGCAATGCCATGACCATGCCTATCATGACGCTCAACCCCCCGGCTTGACTTTCAGTCTTGATGAAGGTCCCCATTGTGGTGCCGATGGCTCCCGCCGCGAGTGCGGCACAGGTGAGCAGGATGAAGAGCGCAAATGGCTCCTGCCCCCATTTGAGTTGAAGAGCAAACATCCCAAACAATACCAACAGCGACATTTGAATCAACGCCATCACCACCTGACCGGAAATTGTGCCGAACAGAAAGGTCGCTTTGCTGGTGGGGGTGGTAAGCACGCGCCGCAATGTCCCTTGCTGGCGCTCGAAGGCGAAGAGGGCGGAGATTCCAAACAAAGGAATAAATACCCACGTCACTAACTGCCCAGCGGATGAATTCGCGCGCGGATCGTAATCAACACTGTCAGGCGTGGTACCTTCGATGACGATGATCCGTTCGGGAGCATCTGCTTGTATCTCTTTGGCGAGCTGCAAAGTGTCTTCAAAGTAGACTTGCTCATCTTCAACTGACTCGAATGTGCCTCTCGCTTTCGCTTCTTCCAGTGCCGTGTTCGCGGCGCTGACGGTGCTGCTCACGCGTCGAATCGCGGTTTGAACCGCACGCTGTGCAATGGACGCATCCATGTCGTTGGGTTGTTGGCGGAAATCAAGTTCGGCGGTTCCATTTTGAATTGCGGTTATGTCCAAACCAGGCAGGATGACTAACACTGCGGAAACGCGTCGCGCGCTGAATTCCTCTTCGGCATCTTCAAGCGTCATCGTTTCAGGGTAAGCAGCAGTGGACTTATCCAACTCGGCAATGATCTCCTGCGAGATGGGGGTGTTCGCTAAATCCACCACCACTAAACGAATGCGGTTATTGGTGGGGTTGCCGGAGGGACTTCCGCCCGCGAGCAGGAAGGTGAAGACAAGCGGCAGGATAATGAAGAATATCAACTCCGAAGAACTTGCAAATCGGACGATGGCATCTTTCCAGGCGATGGCAAATATTTTTTTCATATTAACTCACATTTCGTAGGGGCGACCCGTCAAGGTCTTATAGAACCCTGGGGCGCAACACAAGGGTCGCCCCTACGATAAAAATCATTTTTGCGCCAAATTCTTTCGTCCGAATACGATCACAGAAACCACAAACAAGATACTGCCCATCGTCAGCAGGGCAGTGATCGGCGTGGAAAGATTCGCGAGCGTCCCGCCGAGGGCGAGAGTCGTGAATCCATCCAATGCCCAGGCATTCGGCGTGATGCGGCTGATAGTTTGCACGAGCGGCGGCATTTGATCGAGGCTGATGAAACTTCCGCCGAGGATGCCGAAGATCAGCATGATGGCAGAACCGATACTTCCAACTTGGGCAGGTGTGCGAGCCAGAGCGGTGATGAGCATGCCCCAGCCTGTTGCGCCAAAGACGGCAACAAGAACCAACACGATCACACCAAGGGCATCGCCCCATTTCAATTGAAACAGCAGCGACGTTGTTCCGATCAGGATCAGCATTTGCGCCGCGCCGGTTAGGAAAATTCCGAAGACCTTGCCGCCTAGAATTTGCGTCGCGTTCGTGGGTGAAACAAGCAAACGCGGCAAAGTACCCTGCGATTTTTCTGTGAGAATGGAACGCCCACCGTAACTGACGGTATACATCAGGAACATCAATGCCATGCCAGGCGCGAGAAATGCCAGCACATCGAATTTTATTTCTTCGCCATCCGCGGTAGATGTGTTGAGTGTGATCGCCAGTGTGTCATCTTCCGGCGCGTCTTGCAGGTGTTTCCCCATTTCTTCACCAGCGGCTTCTGCCTGTTCCGGTGTGATGCGCCCGCTGATAACCATTTGCAAAATGGACGTCTGCCCACTGAGTGAACCTTCTTCGATGCGGCTCATGAATTCATCCAAAATGGATTTGATGATGCCCGCGCTGGTAGGGCGTGCAGGGTTGGCATACATTTCGATCTTCACAACTTCGGAATCACCATTCGCAAAATCTTCCTGCTGTGGGATGATGCTGCGCGTGAAGCCTGCCGGGATGATGATCGCCGCTGCGACTTCATCTTCATCCACTTGACGACGAGCCGCTTCGGGACTCGTGCCGAGGTTTGGTTCGACCAATTCAGCCAGTTCTTCGCTGTTGAAGATATCCACCAATGCCTGACCCATTTCGCCATCATCGAGGTTGACGATGACGACGGGAATATCTGAAATGCCGCTTGAACCGCTGCCGCTGAATCTACCGGTGACCAGCCCCATGCCGAGCGTGAGCAGGAAGGGAGCCAACAGCATGAAGATCAACGCCGCGCGGTCGCGAAAGGCGAGTTTTACATCTTTGATGCCAATAAGGAATGTTTTAAGCATGGTTTCCTACTTGCGTACTTGTCTACTTGCGTACCTGTATACAAGTACACAAGTAGACAAGTAACATTAGTCCCTCAGCGCCCTTCCCGTTAGATGCAAAAACACCGCTTCGAGATTCGGCTCGCGGATATCTATCGAATGGATTTTGATTCCGCGCTCGTTGGCTTTCATGACCACCGAAGCTAGCACATCCTTTGCAGAATGTGTAATGACGGAAATCTCATGATCGACCACGTTAGCTTCGAGCACATCCTTGATGCCTTTGAAGGCGGTTACCAGGGCTTCGGGGTCTTCGTTTTCGCCAATGTGCAGGATGAGTGTCTCGGTCTCGCCGACTTGTTTGGTCAATTCTTTTTGCGTGCCAATCGCGATCAGCTCGCCGTGGTCGATGATGCCCACACGGTCGGAGAGTTCTTCGGCTTCTTCCATGTAATGCGTGGTGTAGAGGACGGTCATGCCTTGCTTGTTCAAGTCCTTCACGGTATCGAGAATTGCGCGGCGCGACTGTGGGTCGATGCCTACGGTGGGTTCGTCCATGAAGAGTAGCTTTGGTTTGTGGAGCAAGCCCACCCCGATGTTGACGCGGCGCTTCATCCCGCCTGAATAGGTTTTGATGCGGTCTTTGGCTTTATCCACCAGCCCGATCTGACCGAGCACTTCTTCCACGCGGTTTTTGAGGGATGCTCCGCTCAAGCCATACATCTGCCCCCAGAAGGTTAGGTTCTCGCGAGCGGACAAGTCTTCGTACAAAGCAAGGTCTTGCGGAATAACACCAATGGCATTGCGGACGTCCATTGGCTGCTTGGTGACAGAATGTCCTGCAATGGTCGCGTTACCAGATGTAGGTGCGTACAGTGTGGAAAGCATCGAGATGGTCGTCGTTTTCCCCGCACCGTTGGGACCCAATAGGCTGAATATCTCGCCTTCTTTGATGCTGAATGAAATCCCTTTCACGGCTGGAAAGTCACCGTAATTTTTTGTCAAGTTTTGCACTTCGAGAATATTTGCCATGAGAACTCCTTGGTGGATTGGGAAGATGTACGAGACAAACCGAAGGTAGGTTGCAAAATGTGGAAGGCAGAAGGCGGAAGGCAGTTTCATTTCCTTGGCATGAATTTTTCAGGCATGGACATCATTGCGCCAAGCATCCTGCCTACTTCCTCATAGCCTTTTACAAGCTCGACCCGTTTTTCAGAAACAAGATATTCACAGTCGAGGGCGAAATCCAGCCAGACTTGGGTTTCTGTTGCTTCGCCATCAGCGTCTGCGAGTTTGCTCACGAACATTTTGGGGTACTGACGCTTTCGGAATCCCTCGGCGATATTGGCGGCGACACTTCGAGAAGAGCGGCGAATTTGATCGGTCAGGGAGTATTTTTCTTCTTTTGGAAAAGATTTGCTCGCATTGAAAATATCCATCGCCAGCTTATAAGCTAGTTGATAGACTTTTAAATCCCGATGCCCTCGCAATTCCTTATTCATAGTGTTATCCTCCTTTTATATCGTTGGGTTTAGTTTGCTAGATTCACGATTTCCTACTTAACGTGAATAATGGATAAGCCCAAACCACCGTTGTGTCATCCTGAGGGAGCATGTTCTTTGCGACCGAAGGATCTCTGGCGTAATCAGGTAGAGATGCTTCGGGGCAAAGTGCGCCCCTCAGCATGACATTAGACTGTT
>JACPVC010000104.1 GCA_016191955.1 Chloroflexota bacterium | reverse complement strand
TACTAAGAAACAAGGATTTTCAAACCCTTTTTTGCCGCGAATTTCGCGAATTCGCACTGATTTTAAAACCAATTCGCGAAAATTCGCGTAATCCGCGGCTGAAGCTCTTGTTTCTTTGGCTTGGAACGGCGATCCCTTTCTGTCGTGGCTTTACTCAGCATGACATTGGGACGCCAACCTGCCATCATTTTCAAACTTCTGATACCTTTTGAGAGTCTCCGCAAGCCTTGCGGGGCTATCCTCCAAAAGCTTTCGTGCCACTTCATGCATTTCGTGGATAAAATACATTTCAGGAGCCATTATGAAAACCAACCCCAACAAACTTTGGATCATCGTCCTCGCCCTCGGCTGGCTGTTCGACTTCCTCTTCTGGAAGAACGCCCCCGGCGTCAACTTCGCCATCTTTTGGACGGCATGTCTCATCGCAGGTTTCTATCTCCTCCTCAGTAACAGACACCGCCCGCATCGCAACACCCTTTTGCTGCTGCCCCTCTTCGGCTTCTTCGCCGCTGTCACCTTCATCCGCTCCGAGCCGATGACGACCTTCCTCGCCTACACCTTCACCATGTCCACATTGACCCTCTTCACCGTCACCTATCTCGGCGGGCGTTGGATCAAATACTCCCTCGTCGATTATGTGACCAAAGTTCTGTCGCTTGTGGGCAGCATATTAACCCGTCCCATTATCTTCACTTCTGACGCGCGCAAAGCCCAAGCCGAAGCAGGTTCGCAGCCTTCGAAATATAACTTCATGCCCATCCTACGCGGACTGGTCATCGCCCTGCCCATCGTGGCGATCTTCGCCTCCCTGCTCGCCTCTGCGGATGCAGTCTTCAACCAGCGGCTTGAAAATTTTGTAGACGTATTCAAACTCGAAAACCTGCCCGAATACATCTTCCGCATGATCTACATCCTCGTCATCGGCTACGGGCTGGCGGGTATCTTCCTGCATGCGGCAAATTTCTCAACCGATGAGAAACTTGCCGGGGAAGAAAAACCCATCATTCCACCCTTCCTTGGCTTCATTGAATCGTCCATCGTGCTGGGCAGCGTCGTCGCGCTCTTTGTCACCTTCGTCGTCATTCAATTCCAATACTTCTTCGGTGGCAACACCAACATCCATGTGGAAGGCTACACCTATGCCGAGTATGCCCGCAAAGGTTTTGGCGAATTAGTCACTGTGGCATTCTTCGCGCTGATGATGCTGCTTACCTTGAGCGCCGTCACCAAACGCGAAACGGAAACCCAGCGAAAAATTTATTCCGGTCTTGGCGTGGCGCTTGTTGCCCTGCTGCTCGTCATGCTCGTCTCAGCTTATCAGCGCCTCAACCTCTACGAAGCCGCGTATGGCTTCTCACGACTGCGCACCTACACTCATGTCTTCCTGATCTGGATCGGCTTGTTGCTCGTCGCCACCATCGCTCTCGAGATCACCCGCAAAGAGCGCATGTTCGCCTTCGCCATGCTCATCGCCTCATTCGGTTTCGCCATCTCACTCCCCATCCTGAATGTGGACGCTTTCATTGTTAACCAAAACATCCAACGTGAACTGAACGGGACGGACGTTGAAGACCTGGATTTCCAATACTTCGTCCAACTCTCCGACGATGCCATCCCACCTCTCGTAGACGCGCTTCAGACTCCGTCCCTGCCTGATTCCGTCCATGAGAAAGTTGCCGCCGCCTTAGCCTGCATCCGCTACTCGCGCGACCAACAGTTGAATGATCGTGAATACACCTGGCAGTCCTTCCACTTCTCCCGCGTCAATGCAGATAATGCTCTCAAATCCGTCAAATCCAAGATCGACACCTACGAGATCGACACCTCTGAATACCCCTACAATGCCGTCTCGTCCAGTGGAGAGGAATTCCCCTGCTACTCGTATTACTACGATTAGCCCCAATCAGGGTACGACGCACTTTTAGGTAAGAACACGCCACTATTGGCTGTCTGACAATCGTCAATCTAAAATCGTAAATCAAGGACTGCCAATGGATTTCAAACTAACCATCTTCTCCGATTACATATGACCCTGGTGCTATGTCGGCCAGGGTGTGGTCGAGAGGCTCAAAAAAGAATACAACGTGGAGGTGGACTGGCGTCCGTTTTACCTGCGCTTCGATACGCCGCCTGAAGGCATGGACCTGCCGGACTACGTCAAACGCGCCAGAGCCAACGGCTCGGAAGAACGCCTGCGGATGCTTGCAGAAATGCATGGCATGCCGTTCAAGTCTACTGAAAGAATCTACAACACGCGGCTTGCGCACGAAGCGACGGAATACGCCCGCGAACAGGGCAAAGCAAACGAATTCCATCACATCGTTTTCCGCAAAGTCTATGCCGAAGGTTTGGACCCGGCGAAATGGGACGTGCTCCGTTCCGCTGCAAAGGAAGCCGGGCTCAACGCAGAGGATATGCAACAGGTTGTGGAAAGCGGCAAGTACACCGCCGAAGTTGCCGGTCAGGTCAACTGGGCGCAGGGCATCGGCGTAACGGGCGTACCAACCTATGTAATCAACGACAAGTATGCCATTGTCGGCGCGCAGCCGTATGAAGCATTCAAGAATGCGCTGGCACAGATCATGAACTCAAAATCATAAGTTGAAAATTGATCTTGAAAGCCCTAAAATAGAACCTTGGTAAAAACCAAGGTTCTATTTTTATTTTCTGCCATACATGGTGCGCTCAAGCCGCCGTCCTCGGCGGCGTTTTTTCGAGGAATCTCGCGCCGGGACGGCGCAAGGAGCATTTTGTATTTTTTCTCGTATTTGCATGGCAGAGAAATTTTTATAAGGACACAATAAGGTCTCACAGGTCCAACTTTGTTTAACTGAAAAACTTATTCAAAACAAAATCCCCGACGCTTCTCTTTCCTTTTTCCCATGCTGGTACTAGAATAACTGAAATTAAAAATCGAAACGGCAATACCCTCCTGAAGTTATTAAGCCGATAGTGATGGCTGATAAGTATTTTAGAAACTCAAAAAGGAGATACCCTATGCAACGTTTCAAGTCTTCGAAGCAAGTTCTTTTTGCAGGCATCGCGCTGATGTTGATGATGGTTATGTTGGGAAACATAACCACGTCTGCTCAAGCCGCCGGGAATGATAACAACATCGAGTGGAATGGCGTCGCGCACAATACCCGCGACACTTTCTATCGAAACCTTTATGGGGCTGTAACTACCGGGCAGGCAATCACTCTCAAAATAAGAACATACCGATACGACATCACCAGCGCGACCGTTCGCGTATGGAACTCGTCCCTCAACCAGGAACAGCTTTATCCAATGAGTTGGGCGAGCAACGACGCCACGTATGATTACTGGCAGGTTACGCTCCCCGCCCAAAGCTCACCCACCGTTCTGTGGTATCACTTCCGTCTTGTGGATGGCAGCGACAATGACTTTTACGGAGACGATGGCTCGCGCGATGGCGCCTGGGGGCAGGTCGCCGACCTTGAGACACAGGTCAACGACTACAACATCACAGTCTATGACCCGGCGTTCACCACGCCTGAATGGTTGAAGAACGCCGTCATCTATCAGATATTCCCAGACCGCTACTACAACGGCAATACAGCCAACGATCCCCTTTCCACCGACATGGTATATGGAGACAACGCCTTATTCCACAGCAACTGGAACGACCTGCCGGAAAACCCAGCCAAAGGACGCGACTTCTTCGGCGGCGACCTGGCAGGCGTAACTGCCAAATTGGATTATCTTGCAGACCTGGGCGTGACGGTGATCTACTTCAACCCCATCTTCGGCGCACCGTCCAACCACTTGTACGACACCACCGATTACAAAGCCATTGACGCTTACTTTGGAGACATGACTGCCTTCCAAAACCTGATCAGTCAGGCGAATACGCGCGGCATCAAGGTGATTCTCGACGGTGTCTTCAACCATACCAGCGTGGCGCATCCATACTTCCAGGATGTGGTCGCAAATTGTTCGGCGTCACAATATTGGGCGTGGTATTCCGTCACCCAATGCCCGATCCGTTGGTATGACGATCTGAACCGCAACCACGCCTGGGATTCCGGGGAACCGCAGATCAATTGGAATTCTTCCGTGCAGGGCATTCTTGGGTCGCCGGATTACAGCAGTTGGTGGGGCTATGCGAGCATCCCAACCTTGAACGAAAATGCCAGCGTCAAGAACTACATTATCAATGACGCGAACAGCGTTCAAAAATACTGGCTTAACCAGGGAGCAGCGGGTTGGCGCTTCGACGTGGCGGATGAAGTCAGTCATTCGTTCTGGCAGGAATCGCGCACGGCGATCAAATCCGTCAACAGTAACGCGCCCATGATCGGCGAAGTGTGGGGCGACGGCAGCGAATACCTGACCGGCACCGAGATGGATTCGTTGATGAACTACCGCTTCAAATTCGCCCTGACGGATTTCATCGCCAAGGGAACGATCAACGCCTCGACCTTCAACAACTCGTTGGTGGCGATTCAAGAAGATTACCCTGCCACAGCCTGGTACTCCTTGATGAACCTGATCGATTCGCACGACACTGCCCGCTTCTTGAACGACGCCGGCGGAGACAAGAGCAAGCTCAAACTTGCTGCCCTATTCCAAATGACATACCCCGGCGCGCCCACGATCTATTACGGCGATGAAGTCGGCGTGACCGGCGGAAACGACCCCGATTCCCGTCGCACCTACCCGTGGAGCAGCGAAGACTTGTCATTGCGCAACACCTACAAACAACTCATCAGCCTGCGCAAGACCTACCCGGCTCTCAGCACAGGAAATGTTAATCACGGTTTGCTGATCGATGACGCCAATGGCAGTTATGCGTTTGGTCGCGACGATGCCTCCGACAAGTTTGTGATCGCGCTCAACAACAACGCTTCAGCGCGCACGCTGGTCATTAATGTATCTGGCTATGTTGCAAACGGAACCGTGTTGACCGATGTCCTGAACGGCAATACAACCTATACCGTCTCGAGTGGAACTGTGTCTGTGCCGGTCTTGGCTCGTTGGGGCGCGATCTTGATGGTAGGCGGTTCTGCACCCACGCCGACCCCGACAAATACGCCCATTCCAGCAACCGCCACACCGACCCCAACTGCTACCGCCTCTTCGGTACAAGTTACGTTTACTGAAGTTGGGTATGTCACCTCCTACGGGCAGGATATTTATATCGTGGGCAATGTGCCTGAACTGGGCAACTGGAATACGGCTCAAGCCGTCAAGTTGAACTGGGTCAACAGCAACACCTGGAGCGGACCTGTCACCTTTACCACCAGCAAGGGGCAGACGATCCAATACAAATACATCGTCAAGGACCCCAACGGCTCTATCATCTGGGAAGGCGGAAGTAACCACACCTATACCGTGCCTTCCAGCGGCTCCGGGTCACGGACCGATAACTGGCAGTAGTCATTTGTAAGCATGAACAAAAAACTCCGAAGCCATAAAGCTTTGGAGTTTTTTGTTCGTTCCCTGCACCATTCCTGCGCAAGTGTTTTCCAGTAACACGCCGCCGGGGACAGCGGCTTTGAGCCTGAAAAAGTTTTTTGTTTGCTCCTTGCGCTGGCACAGGTGTTTTCCAGCAACAGCCGCGAACACTGCGGTTTTACGCTTCCACTTCCACGTTCAAAATTCTATCCAATCGAAACGTTCTGTCCGCTTCGCGGGTGTGACAGTAGGCTTGAAGATAAAGGTAATCAGACAAGCCAATCACCTCTTTTGGAGAAATCCAGCGTTCGGAGATTCCACCGTCCTTGTCCATGTATTGAATAAAGAGGCGTTTGCCGCTATGAATGGCTTCACTGAGTTCGGTGGGCAGGTAAATACCTTCCTGAGGCCAGGCGGGAGAGTTGTAGATACCGATCAAGTCATCGAGGGTCTTGTCTACTTCCTTTAGAGAATCAAGCATGGCAAAGAATAGGTTCTTCATTGTGATGGCATCGGCAAAGGCACGCGAGCCTTGAATATAGGTGGAGACCTGAAAATCCTGCGAAAGATGATCCAGGCTGTATGAAGGCAGTTCGTAGTGAGCACGCGCCAGCAACAGCGTATCGATCAGGTTGGGGAATTCAATGGTACGTCCCAGTTTCCTGTATTCGTTATCGAGAAATTGGATGTCGAATTTGGCGTTATGGCAGACAATGACCGTATCGCTCAATGCGTAAGCAATTTCATCGGCGGCATCGGTAAAGCGTGGTTTGCCTTTGAGAGCTGCAGCATCCAAGCCGTTCACATGAACCGCAGACGGCGAAAGCTCCCGCTCGGGGTCGAGGAGCAGGTCGAGGGTCCGTTTGATGCGTTTGCCTTCGGTCACGATCACAGCAATCTGGCAGATGCGATCCCCAAACCACGGCGAAAGCCCGGTGGTTTCGATATCCAAAAAAGAGAAGCGAGTGTTGGAGAGTTCGAGCATGTGCCAAGTATACCCAGCGCAGTCAATATATAACAAGAAGGCGCCAGTCCAAAAACTGACGCCTTCAGGCAAGACGACATCTCGCCCTACACAAAAAAGCCGACCCCCATCGCGCGCGGACCCGCATGCACGACGATGGCAGGCGGTAACTCATAGATGAGAATGGTCGAAACATTGACCTTCGACTTCAATTCCTCAACTAACACTTGCGCTTCTTTCTCCGCCTCGACTTGCAACACACATAAATGAGCTTCGTCTCCGCCGGGGCATTGTTCTCCCGCCACTTCAACCAGACGGGCAAGTGCGCGTTTCTTTGTGCGCTGTTGTTCGAACGCCTCTACCTGACCGTCTTTGATTTGCAATATCGGTTTGATCTCTAAAAGTTCTGCCACCAATCGCTTCGCCCCGCCAATGCGACCACCCTTGGCGAGATATTCGAGCGTATCCACAAGGAAGTAAATGCGCCCGCGCGGAATCATGTTCTCCAGTTTTGCCACGATCTGGCTGGCAGACTTGCCCGCCTTCGCCATGTCATCCGCCACCAACACTAGCGAGCCGAGGTTGCATGAAAGGGTTTGTGTATCCACCACATGAATGTCTACATCCGGGAATTCCTGCGCCGCCATCTGCGCCGAACGGACCGCTCCGCTGGCTTTGCCAGTTGGCGCAATCACAATGACACTTTCCCCTTTCTTCTTTGCCTCTTCAAAAATTGGAAAATACAAAGGGGGTTCGGGCGCGGCAGTCTTTGGAAGCGTCTTCGTTGCTTTCAGTTTTTGTAGGAATACAGCGGTATCAAGGTCGCGGTCATCATGAAAGGATTCATCCCCAAACATCACGACCTGCGGAATCAAGGGTATCCCGCGCTGAGCGAGCAGGTCGCGCGGAAGCCCGCATGTTGTATCGGCAATGATTATGGTCATGTCAGCCTCCTGGTTTTATTGTATTCCCCTTTGGAAGGCAGTTGAACTGTCAAAAGAAACAACTTTTATATTACACCCCTACACTCACTCCATTCCTAAAATTTGTTTACCTTCTTTTAAAGCCTCATCATAATGGGTCTCGAGGTCTTTATTCGCCCCACGCAAACCTTTCACCACTTTCTCGGTCCACAACAGGTACTCTTGCTTACGTTTCAACGACCAATCGGCAGGCGGAAGATGGACAATATCGCGAACGTTACAAAGTTTATCTGCCAGCTTGAGCATCTTCGCCCGCAGCGATTTATGTGGTGCATTCTCGATCTGTAACTGCTTGCGGACCTGCTTCGGCAGGCTCTTATCGTCAGTCACTTCAAGCACTAGCCCAAGCACCTCCTCACCAAACTCACGTCTGATCTCATCCGGTGTAGCATCCGTATCTTCGATGGTGTCATGCAGGATGGCGGCAGCAAGCAAAACCCCGTCGCGCACACCACCCACCGCCCATAACGTTTCCACCACTTGAATGGGATGATTGATATACGGCGAGGATTTTGAATCTCTTCTGCGTTGGTCGTTGTGCTTATCCGCTGAAAAGCGCAGAGCTTTGAAGATCATTCCGGTCGTTTCTTCCATTGGGTATTGTCCTTGTTCGTGTTCCGTGTTTTGGTTAAAAGACCTGCTCGCTTCTAAACCTTGCCGTCATGACCGGGCAGCGGGCGCGTTCCATGATCTCCGCCGTCACATTCGCAGAATACATCTGCCGCAGGGAATGCACACTGTACGACGAACCCATGCACAGCAGATCATACTTGCCCTCCAGTGACTCGGCAGTGATCTCTTCGATCACGTTGCCATGCCGCACCTTTACAGATGCCGTCACACCCGCCGCACGCGCATTCTCCAGTGATTGCCGCAGACTCCTTCCGACCGGCGTATTGGTCTCCGTCAGATGCTGCCAATTCTTGCTGACTGCCGCCGTCGTGGGGTAATTTAAATCAATAGGCGGAACAATATGCAGGAATGCAATTTCAGCATTGCTTTTCATTGCGATCTGCATCGCGATATGCTCCGCATTCACATCATATCCCAACCCGCCCACGCTGATCAAAACCTTCTTCACCGGTACTCTCGCCGTGGGCACATAAAGAAGCGGCTGTTCGATTGTCTCGATAAACATACGGATCGAACGCCCCGCCATCCAGCGTTGAAGCTGCGGGCGTCCCAACGGAGCGAGCACCACGATGGAGTCATTCTGCTTTGCCTCCTGTGGGACGATCTTCTCCGCGCTTCCATTGCGGACCTCGAGTTTGTATGCCGCTCCCTGGGCATTGAACACGCCGACAGCGCGTTCGAACACATTCTCAAGCGGGTGTGTATCGTCAATGGCAGCAGGATTCAACTTCTCGGTGATTCCAAGAAGCGTGATCGGCAGGTCAAGATTCACAGCCAGCCAGGCTCCCTGCTCGATGGCAGGCAGACTTTCCTTTGTACCATTGGTGACGATCAAAATATCGGACGACATAAAAGTTCCAATCAACGGAATAGAATAACACCTAAAATCCCCGCGCCCAACAACACCAACGGGGATGGAATATCGAACCACAAGGCAATCGCGCTCAATACGACAATGATAATGGTGCGTTTACCGATGCTCTTGGTTTGCCCCACGCGAAACAACTCCCACGCCACCATCACGATCAACGCCGCCACAGCCGGGCTCATCCCTTTGACGAAACCCTCCAGCCAGCCTTCATGCTGCACCTGCTGAAGGACAAGCGCCACAACGAACATCATCACCGTCGGCGGCAGGAC
>JACPVC010000103.1 GCA_016191955.1 Chloroflexota bacterium | reverse complement strand
TCTTTGCCTACATCGGTTCGATCTCATCCAAAGAGAAAAAGATTTTTGCACCCTTTTCCCTGGCTGTGGAGACCATCAGATCCGCGCCAGAGGAGGGACCGCCAACCCGCAGGACGGCGTCACATTTATCGAGCAGTTTGATGGCGATAGGATGGAATATCTCGGTGAATGGCTCATCGCCGATTTCCTTTGAGCCTGCCAGCGCCAACAATGGTAGCGCGAACCATTCACCGAGCAGGGGAATATGTCCCTTGCGGAAGATGGGTAACGCGAAGGATTCCATGAAATGGACGTTCGCGGCGATCTTTTCGGGGTTGTCGTTCGTGCCGGAGCGGTAAGGTCCGGCGATCAGAATCATCATGGGTTTTTGTATCATTCGTTTTTTCCTTGTTTATAAGATCTCAGATTTTTGAAACGGGTAAATAACGCCAGAGTTGAACGATCAAGGTGCCTGCAAGTACCAAGACAAGCCCGAGAATTTCCTTGCCGCCCAGCGACTCGCCGAGAAATATCCACGCGAGGATGGCAATCTGCGGAAGCATGGTCCCGTTGATGATGCTGGATTCGACGGCAGTTAACGTTTGCAGAGACTTGTTCCAAAGCGTGAAAGCGAATGCCGTGTTGACCAACGCTAACCAGCCGATGAGCACCCATTGTTGGATGGTGAGTACCCCGATGCCTTGAGTGACAATGCCTATTACCAGCATCAGCAACCCGCCTACGCCCATACTCACGGTGGTGACGAGCAGCGGATTCAGTTTGTCTTGTGTGTTGATATATCTTCCAAAGACGGATGAGGCTGAATTTGCAGATAGGGCAACTAGCCCGGCAATCAAGCCAGGGATTTGACCTGCTTCGATGGCAAGCGGCAGGAAGTAAATCAGCGCGCCAATGATCGTAATGAGGATTCCGCCCCATTGAGTCAGGGATGTGGTTTCACTGCGGTTGACGATGCCGTAGAGCGCGATGAAAACGGGGGAGAAGTTCAACAGGAGCGAAAGTGTGGCGGAAGGTAAAAAGGAAAGACTGACGAACTGCGCTCCTTGTGTCAGCGCATAGAAGACCACACCGAGGAGGATAAGCTCCAGCCAATGCCGGGTGGAGAGTCTGTGCAGGGTCTGGCGGTGCGTTGGGTTAAACAGAACGAGCGGCAGCAGGCATAAGAATGCGAGAGTATAGCGAAGACCGGCAAAGGTGAGAGAGGGTAGGTCGGCTTTTAGACCAATCTTAATCAATACCCATGAAGTCGACCATAAAAATGTTACCAGTAAAGCTTGCGAGACGGCAGTCAGATGTACTTTGTTGTTCTTTGCGATGGACATATATGTTGATATTTATTCCAAATAAGACCTTGCCATTAACAGCGCCGCCAAAGACTTGGCATCCAGCACCTCGCCGTGTTCTGCCATTTTCAAAGCTTCTGCGGCAGGAATTTTTTCCACTGTTAGAAATTCGTCATCATCTGCCTCGAGCGGATTGTGTTTCAAGTCCGTGGCTAAAAAGACGCCCATGTATTCGGTCGAGTAACCAGGCGCGAGGTAGAACGAACCGACGTGGATCAGCTTGCCAGCCTCCATGCCCGTCTCTTCGCGGATTTCACGCGCGGCACATTCTTCGAAAGGCTCGTCACCATCGCGCGTGCCTGCGGGCAGTTCGAGCATATCCATGCCTGCGGCGTGGCGGTATTGTCGAACGAAGAGCAGGTTGCCGTCTACATCCAACGGCACGATGACCACGGAACCGCCGTGTTCGACGATCTCGAATTTCGTCTCACGACCATCCGGCGTTTTCAAATAATCGCGGCGAATCGTAAAGGCGCGTCCCTTCATGAGAGTTTCAGAGCGGAGGAATTCAAAGGATGACATGTTGTTTCCTTTCCATGCAGGTGCAGTCACTTATTAGACGTTATCGGTAATTAGAAAAAAACGTCCCGAAGGTTGTTATTCGGCATTAAATTTACTCGCTCAAACCTTCGGGACGGTGGCATATAAGTTATTTCCGATAACGTCTATTGTATAAAAAAAGCCCAGGTATTTGAACCTGGGCTTCGGTCATTTCAATATTACGGGATTTTCAAGACCTGCCCAACCGTCAACTTGGCTGAGGCGGAGATGCCATTCGTGCTGGCAATGGCGTTCGGGTCAACATCGCCATATTTACAAGCGATGCTGTATACCGTTTCATCTCCAGATGCCACCGTATAGGATGCCGGGTGGGCGATCAAAACACGGGAGCCGGGGAAGTTTGTGCTTTGAGGAAGAATCAATTTCAATCCCGGATAATAGATATCCGGGCTGGTGAGACCGCTTGCTTTCAACATGGCTTCCGGGTCTACATCGTAACGGCGGGCAATACAATAGGGCCATTCACCGTTTTGCAGAATATATGTATCACCAGAAAGGCTCGGAGCCGTTGCAACAGAAGCGGAAGTAGCAACTGGCGCAGACGTAACAGCGGCATTTGTAGGGGTTACAGCAGCAACAGTGGGGGTCTCCGTGGCAACGGCAGGTACGGGTGTTCCAGGTGTGCCTGTGGTCGTGGTCGAAACAGCCTGTGGTGTGCCAGTGGTTCCACCGCCGGCGGCTGCAGTTTGAGCGGCTTCAGTTTGCTTGGCGAATTGTTCGATCATTTCCATTGGGTTCTCAACAGAAGCGATCGGTGAAACAAACAGCCCAGTAGGAATAAGAGTTGGCGTTTCTGCCGGGGCAGCTGAAAGGGATTGTGTGCAGGCAGAAAGTATTACAGCCGCGATCATAAAGATCGAGATCGCCAACACACTGCGGCGTTTAGTAGACATATATTCTCCTCGTTCCATGTACTATCGCTTAATTTCTTAAATTACCAAACTTCTGGCGCTCAATTTTAACTTGGTAATTTATGCGATACACTCTAAAAAAAGATGGTAGCACATGAAGTTTAAAGCGTCAAGCCGGCATCATGGATTGCAACCCAGTGACAATCGAGCGGATGCAAACCCCTGCGCGCTTCCTTCGGGACCCTGTGCCTGAGCCTGCTCCCAAACCGTGCAGACCGCCTTGAGCGTTTTCTCCTCCATTTCGAGCGCGGAGTGAGACGCTTCAACGGCTTTATCGATCTGCCCGTTCATGGCATACGCTTCGATGAAAACCGTCCATTCGCGCGGGTCTTCCGGTTTGAAACCGGAGGCAATCGCTTCATCACCCAACCCAGCGGCAGTCTGATAGTCGCCCCGTTGGTTGGATAATTCTGCCTTCGTGAAGTAATAACACCAGTTCGGCTGCG
Organism: Chloroflexota bacterium; assembly: GCA_016191955.1. GTDB lineage: Bacteria > Chloroflexota > Anaerolineae > Anaerolineales > Villigracilaceae > Villigracilis. The sequence continues at coordinate 940 of JACPVC010000103.1, read as the reverse complement.
GTTCGGGAAAGAACATGGGCTGGGCAGGTTCAGCGGCATGGACGAGAATCCGCGATGGGTCAGATAGCGCAATGGTTTGGGTGAATTCATCCGCGATGTTTTCGTAAATTTGTGTGTGTCCACGTGCGGGGTCGAGCACACGCAGACAGCCATCCTGCGGCATGTAGAGGACCAGCGCATCAGACAAATTGCCGTTGAAATTCACTGTGCGGTACGGATAGGTGATTTGCACTCCTTCATCAAGAGAAGGCAGAGTTGAACCACCCAGGCGTTTTTCCGTGTAGAGTAACATGTAAGGAAGATCTGAGCGGCTGTAATTGGGCGCGTACATCCAATTGATAGGTGCGGTGAAGGAGAGGTCGGTTTCGTAGTCGATGGGCATTTGGTGGGTGAGTAGAACCGTGTTCGGTTCAAGCCCAGGGATGCGCCACGCCATTTGCAAGTAGATTTCACCCTGCTTTTGCCAGTCTCTGCGGAAGATGTTGGCGTTGAAGAATTGCTGCCCAATGCCGAGGGCGATGAGGGCAGAGACGATGATGACCCGCGTGCGATGATCCTGGATGAATAATTCCAGCAAGCCAAGCACGAACATGACCGAGCCGAGCATGATGGAGATCATGAAACGGTCATAGGACGATTGAAGTGTTAAGGGAAGATTTGCCGCCAGCGATGGGAGACGTCCGAGCAGGATGCCAAAGACGCCGGTGATAAGCAGGGAGATGGCGAGAGTCTTTTCGGTCGCTTCGGCTTGGGCGGAGCGGAGCAGGAATCGGACGAGGAAAATGAATGAGAGCGCAGCCAAGCCCAAGGTCAGGAGTGAGGCGGGCGCGCGGAGGGAGGAAAAGGTTAGGACGAGGACTTGAGTCCAGATGTAGAATCCGGCTTTCCAGAGAGCATCCAGCGCTTGAGTCAAAAAGTGAAGCAGGTTCGGCGATTGCGC
>JACPVC010000102.1 GCA_016191955.1 Chloroflexota bacterium | reverse complement strand
CGCCGACTCGCGTTGGTGGGCAGTGCGCGCCCTCGCCGCTTCGCCTCACACGCGGACCTCAGACCTGATTCCCGCTTTGAGCGATTCCAACCCGGAGGTGCGTGCCGCTGCCGCGTTGGCATTGTCCCACCACCCGGGCGAAGAGGCGCTGCCAGCGTTGACCCAAAGCTTGGGTGACAGCGACCCCCTCACGGCGGGGTTGGCGGCGAACGCTCTCGTCAAGATCGGAGAGGCGGCGGTGCCGAGTCTGATCGAAGCGGCAAGAGAGGGCGAGTCGGGCATCCGTATTTTGGCGCTGCGGGCATTATCCGAAATCAAAGACCATCGCGCCATCCCTGTGATGATGAAATGTATTCAAGAAGACTCGGCTGTGCTGGGCTATTGGGCGCAGATGGGTTTGGAACGACTCGGCTTGGATATGGTATATATTAAGCCTTGAGGTAATAAGTTAAATGGATAGATTTGAATTTCTAAAGAAAATAAAAATTGGGCGTCCGTCTGTCCCCCAGATCATCTTTTGGGTGATAACGATCACGCTTGCCGTCACGGCGTTTATTGCGGTGAGCAACTTTACGCAATGCTGGACCTTCACGAACCTGCCGGGTATTCCGCCCGCACAGTGCGGTGTGACCACGACCAGCGATGGTCCTACAATCACAACCGATGGAACGCCGCAGGCGAGCGATTTGCCGCCCGCACCGAATGTTATTCCTGATGCCGCCACGCTGCCTCCCACCTGGGACGGCGCCAGCCGCATCAACATCCTATTCATTGGTTTAGATGCCCGCGACCTCGAAGAGAATCAAGGTCCGCCGCGTACCGACTCGATGCTGCTCTTCACGGTTGACCCGGTTAGCAAAACGGCGGGCATGTTGTCTATTCCGCGCGATATGTGGGTGAACATTCCGGGCTTTGGGTACAGCCGCATCAACACGGCATACCCAAGCGGAGAAGGCGCTCAACTGCCCGGCGGCGGACCTGAACTTGCCAAGAAGACCGTTTCGCAATTCCTCGGCGTTCCCGTCCATTATTATGTGCAGGTCGATTTCAATGTTTTTATCCGCATGGTGGATGAATTGATAGACATCGGCGGTTGTATCCATGTGGAACCCACTGAAAGGATGATCCTCGACCCGATTGGTCCCGGCATGGATAAGGTTGTGTTTACCCCCGGCGGTGACCGTAAATTGTGCCAAGGTTGGAAAGTTCTGGCGTATGCCCGCAACCGTCATACCTCCGGCGGAGATACCGACCGCGCCCGCCGCCAGCAGGAAGTGGTTCTGGCGCTGGGAGATATCATTTTTGACCCGACTAATTTCCCGCAGTTCATCAGTAACGCGCCGCGATTATATAACGAACTTTCCTACGGTATCAAAACAGACATGGCGTTTGACGATGCGGTAAAACTGGCAATGCTCGGTAGGGAAGTTTCTCAGGACAGCATCCGTGCCGGCGTGATCGACCCCCAACAGGGTATGGCAATCTTCGATAAAACCACCCTGAACGGACAGGACGCCAGCATCCTCAAACCCGTCATGGATAAAATCCGTGTGCTGCGTGATGAGATCTTCACATCCACCGGTCCTACCAGCCCGCTGGCACAAGGTGACCCTGGTGCGTTAATGCAGCAGGAAGAAGCCCGCGTGCGCATCATGGACGGCACTTTCACGCCCGGACTTGACCAACGTGCCGGATCGGTTTTCCAATCGTATGGTATGAACGTGACCGAGGTTGCGCCATCGCCTGAGGCATACAACCAGACCATCGTGGTCGTGTATGGACCGAAACTGTATACGATCAAATGGCTGCAAGCCACCTTCGGACTTTCCGATAATCAGATCCGCTTCAGCCCAGACCCGAACCAAACTGTGGATATTGAAATCCGCCTCGGTTCGGATATAGCGGGAAGCATTCCGTAGATCAAGGAATAAAAAACGGTAGTGGATTTGCGTAATGATGTAGTAGCGAGATACTATCTCGCTCTACAGGTGTCGTCATTTATTTTGACCGATTACCAAAAAACGTCCCCTTAACATTGAAGGGGACGTTTCGCTTTAACCGGTGAGCGTGCTGCGGAACCAATCACCGATAAGCCAGTATTTGAAGTCCTGTCCCTGGTTGCATTGGATGCCGGCGTATGTTCCATATACCAGAGCGACAAACGGCATGGCGCTGATCACACAAGCAAATGGGATGCAGAGCAAGCCGACGACGAATGCGCTTAACGTGCCGGTGATCGCCCAGGCAATACCCGTCAGTGCGCCGCCGCCGACCCACCAGATGAGTTGAAAGACCAGCCCTTGCAGCGATTGATACGCTACATAACGCGAGCGGTCTTTATAGATCATATAAATTGCCAGCGGCACGACGGGTCCTAAAAACCCTGAAAATAAGTTTGCCAGTACGCCCAGGTGGGCGAACATTGCCCATTGGCGTTCTTCCTCCGGGGTGAGGGGGAGAGGCGGTTGTTGGGGTATTTGCTCGGTCATTCCATTCTCCTTTTGTATGCGGTGAGTCTATCACGGCTTAAATACGCGCGAAGCAAAGGGAAGGTCGCACAAACAAAAAAGACCCGCGTTTGCACGCGAGTCTTTTTGAGAGCGAAGAAAATTACGCCCAGCCCTGATTGCGAATGAAATCGGTAATGACCGGGATGCGAACATCCAAACCCTGATATGCCTGATAAGCCCACCAGAACATAACGAGGAACAAAATGCCGCCGCAGCCGAGCGTTACAGTGGAGATGAT
>JACPVC010000005.1 GCA_016191955.1 Chloroflexota bacterium | reverse complement strand
TGGCGGGCGAGGCGGTTCTCGGCTTCGACGATCGTGGACGCTACACTCAAATCATTTCCGTTTCAGAGCCGGGCTTTGACTCGGTCTTTTCTGGCAACACTACCGACATCTGCCCGGTGGGCGCATTGACCACGGTGGACTTCCGCTTCGGCGCTCGCCCGTGGGAACTCAAGGCTGAGTCTTCGATCTGTACTCAATGCCCAGTGGGATGCAATACCACGCTCAATACGCGCCGCGAAGCCAAGGCTGGTGGTGACGTTGTTGTGAAGCGCGTCATGCCGCGCCAGAATGAGGAAGTTAACGAGATCTGGCTGTGCGATAAGGGACGCTTCGCTTATCACTACACCGAAGGCAAGGAACGCCTTAGCAAGCCGATGGTCCGCAAGGATGAAAAACTCGCTCGCGCTTCGTGGGATTCCGCGATCAAATTTGCGGCAGAGAATTTCACGACAAACAAGAAGGACTTTGTGGTGTTGGCTTCGGGTCGTCTCTCGAATGAAGACCTGTTCAACCTCAAGTCCCTGGCGGATACGGCTGGCGGCGAGTCCATTCTGTATTCCGACATGGGCGGCGGCGAGTTGACCCAGTTGGTGGGCGTCGGCGCGGGCACGAACCTTGGCAAACTGGGTAAGGGTGATGCCATCCTCGTGGTTGCTTCTGATTTATATGAAGAAGCCCCCATCTGGTGGCTGAGAGTCAAGCAGGCAGCGGATCGCGGCGCGACCTTGATTGTTGCCAACCCGCGCCAGACCAAGCTCGACCGCTTTGCCAAATACACCATCCGCTATGCGTATGGCGATGAGATCAAGACCATCCATGATTTTGAAAAGAAGAGCAAGATCTCCGATGAATTCGCGAAGGCGAAGAATGCGGTGATCTTCTACGGCAGCGAAGGACTCGGCGTGACCGGAACGTCCGCGCTGGCTTCGGCTTGTGCCGACCTGTTGAAGGAGACCAATCATGTTGGCAGCGCCAATAACGGGTTGGTCGGTGTGTGGCAGCGAGCCAATGACCAGGGCGCATTCGAAGTTGGCTTCCGCCCGGTAGCTGACCTTGAAAAGGCATTGAAGGGCAAGGCGGTCTACATCGTGGGTGCCGACCCAGTGGGGGATGACCCCAACCTCGCCAAGGCGTTGAAGAGCGCCAAGTTTGTTGCGGTTCAGGAACTGCGCGAAACAGCAACGACTGAAATTGCGGACGTGGTCTTCCCGGCGCAGGCATTCACTGAGCGCGAAGGGACTGTCGTCTCCGGTGAGCGCCGTGTGCAGCGTTTCTATGCGGCTGTGGCGCCAAAGGGTGACAGCAAGCCAGATTATGCGATCACGTCCATGCTTGCCAAGCAGATGGGTGTGATCCTTCAGGGGACATCTGCTACGGTTGTATTTGAAATTCTTGCCAATTCCGTTGAAGCTTTCAATGAGTTGACATACGAAACGCTGGCTCAGGTCAAGGAACAGTGGCCCATTGTGGGTCGTAATGATGTCTATTACGGCGGCACAACGTATGAAAACAGCAAGGGGATGGGTGTGCAACTCGTCCCGTTGGCTCAGGCTGGGGGAACGGTACGCATCCCCAAGGTCCGGAAAGAGGCGGCTCTTCGTCCCAAAGAAAAAGAGCTGTTGGCTGTCCCTGCAAATAAGTTATACGATCTGGGTGTGACCGTCCAAACGGCGGAGTTCCTCGACCAGCGCATCGGTGACGCGAACGTGTCGATGCACCCCACGACGGCGAAGAAGTTCGATGTGGAAGCCGGGCAGACGGTGAAGGTCAGTTTCGACGGTGTGCAGGCGGAAGCGGTTGTGAAGCTCGATGAAACCATTGGCACGGGTGTGGTGCTTGTTCCGCGCGGCATGGGCATTGCGATCCATGAACCTGTTGTGGCGCGCGTTCAGGCAAAAAGCACATCCGGGAAGGCTAAGTAATTATGGATTGGACAATGTGGGTTGAATGGATCGTCAAGGGCTTCATCCTGTGCTTGATCCTTTTGACGGGCTTTGCCTATTTGACGTTGTATGAACGCCGCGCGCTGGCTCGCATTCAGGTGCGTGTCGGTCCGAATCGCGCGGGTCCGCAGGGGTTATTGCAGCCCATCGCGGATGCGGTGAAGTTGATCTTCAAAGAAGAGCTGACACCTGGCAAGGTATACAAGGTTGTGTTTTTGCTCGCGCCCGTGTTGACGGTGGTGCCTTCGCTCATCATTGCGGCGGTCATCCCGCTTGGGACTTCGTTCGAATTGTTCGGGCGCGAGATCACGCTTTATGTGGCGGATATCAATGTGGGCGTCTTATACCTGATGTCCATTGCCTCGATTGCGGTGTATGGCATCGTGCTGGCGGGTTGGTCGAGCAATAATAAGTATGCGATGTTAGGCGGCATCCGCTCTTCGGCGCAGATGATCTCGTATGAACTGGCGCTTGGGCTTTCTTTCGTGACCGCGATCATCCTCGGCAACTCGATGAGCTTGGTCGATATTGTGAACGGGCAAAAACAGTTATGGTACGTCGTCGTCCAACCGGTGGGGGCGTTGATCTTCTGGATCGCGACGCTTGCAGAAGTGAATCGCGCGCCGTTCGATATGCCGGAAGCCGAACAAGAACTGACCGCGGGCTATCACGCCGAATATTCCGGCATGAAGTTCGCGCTGTTCTTCATGGCGGAATACCAGAAGATGATCGTGATCTGCATGATCCTAGCAACGTTGTATCTGGGCGGCTATCTCGGTCCGTTCGTGGATAAGTTTCCCCTGCTTGGACCCGTGTATCTCTTCTTGAAGGTCATCGTCTTGCTGTTCGGGATGATTTGGGTGCGCGCCACCTGGCCCCGTATCCGCTATGACCGGTTGATGGCATTTGGCTGGAAGATCATGCTTCCGCTGGCGCTGGCAATCGCGTTCATCACGGCAACGGGCATCCTGCTGGCGGATACCTTCGAGAACCCATTGTATTTCTGGAGCATCCCCGTCCTTTCTCTTATTTCCCTGTTTGTGGCAATTGCCTTTATTTATCGTGACTTGAGGAGAAAATCTCATGGGCGTGTTTGATCCCCTTATCGAACTTTCAAAAGGTCTCGGCGAGACTCTGCGTTCGTTCTGGCGCGAGCCGACTGTAACCTATCAATACCCCGAAGAAAAGCGACCCGTCCGTCCGCGCTTCCGTGGCCGCCACGTGTTAAAGCGCTACGACAACGGCTTGGAGAAGTGCATCGGTTGTTCGTTGTGTGCCGCTGCCTGCCCTGCGGATGCGATCTTCGTCGAAGCCTCTGAGAATACCGACGAGAAACGCTTCTCGCCCGGCGAGCGCTATGCCTCCACATACGAGATCAATATGCTGCGCTGCATCTACTGCGGTTTCTGTGAAGATGCCTGCCCGACCGAAGCCATTGTGCTGGGTGACAACTACGAGCTGTCCTTCACCAGTCGCCAGGATGCGATCTATGGCAAGGATATGCTGCTGGAGCCCGTCTCTGCGGAGACCATGCTGACCCCGCGCAAAGTGGATACGGGCGTGTTCACCCGTTCGGTGCCGGAGATGAAAGACCCTACCGATTGACGATTTACGATTTCAGATTTTCGATTGGTTCGTAAATCGTCAATCGAAAATCGTAAATGGAGAACTATGTCCTCTGACCTAATTGTCTTCCTCGTTCTTTCCCTCGTCGCCATTGCGACCGCGTTGGGGATGCTGTTCAGCAAAAATGCCGTCTACTCGGCGTTGTTCCTGGTGCTGAACTTTGTCACCGTGGCGATCTTCTACCTTTTGCTCGGCGCTCCGTTCATTGCGATGGCGCAGATCACGGTCTATGCGGGCGCGATCATGGTGTTGTTCCTGTTCGTCATCATGCTTTTGGGCGCGGAGAGTTTGGCTCCCGCCAACAGCCTGCCCTGGCAGAAACCGCTGGCGATATTGCTCTCGATCATTCTCGCCGTTGAGGCAACCTACCTGCTCTTCAACCGAGCCGGCACGGGCATGGCGGTTGTTGCACCGGATGCATCCGTGAACACCATGGAAAGCCTGCGTGAAATGGCGTTGGCTTTGTTCAATCAATTTCTCCTGCCGTTCGAGGTCACTTCCATTTTGCTGCTGGTTGCCATGATGGGCGCGATCGTCCTGACCCGCCAGGAAAAAGGAGCAGCCCAATAATGGTCCCCGTTGATTATTACATCGTCTTATCCGCGATTCTTTTTTCCGTCGGCGCGCTTGGCGTGCTTTCACGCCGCAACCCGCTCATCATTTTCATGTCCATCGAGTTGATGCTCAACTCGGCGAACCTTGCCTTCGTGGCGTTTGCCAGCGTGTATAAAACCTTCAGTGGGCAGATATTCGTCTTCTTCGTCATCGCAGTGGCTGCGGCAGAAGTGGCGGTGGGTCTCGCCTTGATCGTCGAGATTTTCAAGACCAAGAAGAACATCAACATCGACGAGATGAACTCGCTGAAAGGATAGAGACCTTCGTCGTTGCGAGGAGCGCTCTTGTTCTTCGCGACGAAGCAATCTCCCTTGAGTGGGGGATTGCTTCGGGCTAACGCCCTCGCAATGACGGGATACTCTGGAGAATGTTATGCACTTAAGCGAAACAATGAACACAGGATTTTATTTCCTAGCCCCGTTGCTGGTCTTTGCGCCGGTGCTGGGACTGCTTATCAATGCGATATTTGGTAAGCGTCTCAGTGAAACATGGGTCGGCACGGTGGCAAGCCTCGCATCGGGCACGGCATTTGTCGTCTCGGTGCTGCTGGCATATTCCGTGGCGCTCAACCACGGCCAGGCAGTGAGTGTGCCCTTCGCCGAATGGATCCACATCGGGGACCTCAAACTCGACTGGACCTTCCGCGTTGACTCGCTTTCTGCGACGATGATGCTGGTCGTTTCGGGCGTTGGGACTCTCATCCACATCTACGCGATCGGATACATGCACGAGGATGTGCGCTTCAAACATGAAGAGGGACGCTTCGCCCGCTTCTTTATTTTCTTGAACCTGTTCATCGCTGCGATGATGATCCTCGTCTCGGGCGATTCCTACTTAATGCTCTTCGTTGGCTGGGAGGGTGTGGGACTTTGCTCTTTCCTGCTCATCGGCTTCTGGTTCGAAATGGATACGCTCGCGCGTCCGTCCTGGGCGAATTCAGACGCCGCCAAAAAAGCTTTTATCACCAACCGCGTAGGTGACTTCGGTTTCCTCATCGCCGGTTTCCTCATGTTCTGGTATCTAGGAAATAGCTTCCGGTTTGATGTCGTGTTTGAAGCCGCAAAAACTGCGCCGGAGGGAATCATCGTTGCCATCACACTCTTCATGCTCGTCGGTGTGGCTGGTAAATCCGCGCAGATTCCGCTCTACATCTGGCTACCGGATGCGATGGCAGGTCCAACCCCTGTCTCTGCCCTGATCCATGCCGCGACGATGGTGACCGCGGGTGTTTATCTCATTACCCGTTCGGCTCCCATTTACACACTTGTCCCTCAGGCGCAATATATCGTTGCGATGGTCGGAGCAATGACCGCCCTTTTCGCTGCAACCATTGCAGTGGGGCAGTACGATATCAAGAAAGTCCTTGCCTACTCCACCATTTCCCAGCTCGGCTTCATGGTCGCGGCTGTCGGTATGGGCGCATATGTAGCAGGGATGTTCCACCTCATCACGCACGCTTTCTTCAAGGCTTTACTCTTCCTCTCCGCCGGTTCCGTCATCCTCGGCTTGGAACGTGGACATCATGCTCATGCACATCACGCTGCTCATGATGAGAAACCAAAAGGAAAGCATGCCCTGAGCAAAGTCGAAGGGAGGAAAGTAGAAAGTGGACATGGGATGCACGGTGGTCACGACAACCACAGTGGCGCTGAGCATGAAGAAGTCTTCGATCCCGGCGATATGCGCAACATGGGCGGGCTTCGCAAGACCATGCCGGTTACATTCTGGCTCTACATGATCGGTACGCTTGCTTTGGCGGGTATCTTCCCCTTCGCGGGTTTCTGGTCTAAGGATGAAATTCTTCTTGATGCCAGCTTGCACTTCACCAGCATCTATTGGCAGTTGACCATCGCTGCTTTCTTCACCGCCTTCTATATGGGACGCCAGATTTGGATGGTCTTCTTCGG
>JACPVC010000004.1 GCA_016191955.1 Chloroflexota bacterium | reverse complement strand
TAACTTACAGTTGCGCGACAGCGCCGGAATTTCACCGGACTTCGCCGCTTGCTGATCGTATATAAAATCATTGTACCACTGCTTTTTTGGCAATGTCGCGAATCGACTTATCAAAGCGCAGGCGATGGAGCGGCAAAAGAAAATACCAATACAAGAACCCCCATGTGCCGCGCGGGGCAAAGTACGCTGTTTGAGTCAAACTGGAGTCATCGTTCACACGCCATTCCATCCACGCCTCGCCGAATGCAAATTTCGAATGGCGTAAAAAATGATTCTCGCCAACCGTGTCTGCCGGTATAGCTGCGGCGATTTTTTCGGCGGGAGCATGTACCCGTACTTCACAATGCTGGATGAAGAACCCTTCATGTTTCAAGATTTTGACTCCGCTCGAGTCATCATACCCCTTCGGGGCACTTTCCCATACCCGTTCTATCTTCAGCGGATGCAACCGCCTCAACGCCCCGGCGACGGTTGATTCGTAATCCATGAGCTTTACCTCAGGGAAAGCTTTCTGCGCTGTGTCGTCCAGAATGAGACTGTCATTGGAAAGCCCGTCGACGAGCGCATATGCAATGGGGTAAGGGACAGGCGTCATCAAGTCGATGCCGAACGCCATGAACCAGACCGGGATCCATGGCATCAGGATTATGCCCCGTTTATGCCCGCGGATTCGGGCGTAGATTTGCATCAGTTCCTGGTAGGTGAAAACCTGCGGCATGCCGATCTCGAAGACACCATCCTGCCCATTCGGGTTGGTGAGCGCTGCGATCAAATAATCGATCACGTTTTGTACTGCGATCGGTTGGGATTTGTTCTTTAACCATATCGGACCGGGAATGATGGGGAACAACTCCGTCATGAAGCGGATCATCTCGAACGAAATACTGCCCGAGCCTGCAATCACCCCTGCGCGAAATTCAGTGACTGGCACTTTGCCCTGCTGCAACATCACCCCGGTTTCGATGCGTGAACGCATGTGCGGCGCGATGTGCTGTTTGGGGTCTGCCAGCCCGCCAAGATAAATGATGTGCTGTACGCCTGCCCTTTCTGCGGCTTCTGCAAAATTGCGCGCGCCTTCGATCTCGGCAGTGGTGTATCCATGCCCGCGTGACATGTTGTGGATGAGGTAATACGCCGTGTGGACTCCGTCCAATGCAGGTGCGAGCGATTCAGGCTCCGTCACATCGCCGTAGATCATTTCCGTTTGCTTGTACCAACCGCGTTTTCTAAGCCGCTCTGGCTGGCGCGCCATCGCGCGGACGCGATATCCATGTTCAAGTAATTGGGGAATGAGCAGGCTGGCGATATAACCCGTTGCACCGGTGACGAGGATGAGTGGGGGCATGGCACAATTATCCCACTTTCCACTTTCTACTCACTTGGAAAATAGAAAGTAGAAAGTGGGGAAGACCGTGCTCCGTCGCGGGCTTAGCCCCCGACGGAGCAGTATCAATCCATAAATACTTCGATCAGCCGGTTGTTTTCTGCCAAACGTTCTGCCAAGGTTCGGGCGATCCACTCATGCAAGAGCGCGGCGAGAGCCGGGTCTTCCTTTTGCATCCTCTTTAACTCTTTTGCAGAAAGGCGATAGACGGTGCTCGGTTTCTCCGCCTTAACCGAAGCCGAGCGTAAACCACCGAGATACATTGTGATCTCGCCCAGTGTTGCGCCGCTTTTCACGCTCCGCAGACGCATCTTATTCCCATTCGCCATTTCAAACTCGACCGTTACCAACCCGGATTCGATGAAAACCAAATCGTTGGATGGATCGCCTTGTTTGATGATGTATTCACCCGTTTCGATCTCTGCCCGTTCCATATATTCTTTTACATTCTTGATGCCGGGGAAGGAACGTTTCATGGAAGTCAGAACGCTTTGACCAAAGTCCACTTTTTGTTCTTCCTTCTCCTTTGCGAGGATGATGTTTTCACACCATTCCAACGCATGGTCGAGAGTAGGCTGAATTGAAAATGTCTCGCTCTCTCCCTGGATTAGATCGCCACGTTTCATTTGTTCAAGCACATCAGTAGACAGGTCTGACCAGACCATCGTGACCTTGCTCGACTCAGTCAACTGTTTGAGGCGCGTCACACCGAAGACTGCGGAGGAGTCCAGCCGTTTGACTTGTCTGAAATCGATCACCAGGTACTTCATCCTATCCGTGCCCTTAACTGCCATGCGCGCGCGGACGTTTTCCAACACGCGCTGAATGGAGCCGAAAAAAACGAAACCCTGCAAACTCAGAATATGAATCTGCCGGCCTTTGTCTGCCAGGGTGCTTCTGTAATGCTGAGACCGTTCCACCCGGCTGTGCAACGTTGCGCCGGAGAAAACATTCTTGATAACGCTGACGTTTCCATAACTAATGACGAACAGCAAGGATGAAATCACAATCCCCGCACCAATGGCTTGAAGAAAGCCGATACGGTCGATGATGATAAGCATGACCCAGATCAATGCATAATCCATGCGCGGCAGGAGCTTGTACGAATCGACCAGCCATTCGGCGAGGAAGGACAAGCCCAAAAAGAACAACATGCCGCCCATCACGAAGCGCGGAAAGTATGAAATGACCGATGCGCCGAGGAACAATGCCAACGCGCAGAACAACCCTGTGGAGACTCCAACCAGCCTGCTTTTCGCGCCGAAACGATTCGGTAACGCCGAGAACCCAAGCGTTTGATATCCCACCGGGAAACCAATCAAGCCACCCAAAATATTCGCGCCGCCTGCGGAGATAAGCTCACGGTTC
>JACPVC010000003.1 GCA_016191955.1 Chloroflexota bacterium | reverse complement strand
TTCTTTGTCCTAAGCTTTATCCCATACTGGCAGGAAGGTCAACAGGGAATTATTCAGAACGTTTTTAACTATAAATCCTTTGACAACCAATATTTTTTTCAATTGTTCGTTCCCAGAATCCTGTCTCTCTTCTTTAATGCCTATCTAATCTGGTTTATATTCCTAGGCGGTTTTGCAATCGTATTCAAACGGCAGAATACATTAAACTCACTCTTATTATATACCTGTGTGCTTGTCGCAACCTCTCCTGCGATAGCGAATCAATATCTTTCCATTCCCGCCGCTTTCATCGCAACCTATTTGAACTTATTCCTTCTTTCCTACATCATCGTTGGAACATGGTACCTTATGATAGATCCAACTGGTTTAAATATCTCTGCATTTCAATTTACCTATCAGATAAACAGCGGAGTCTATGACGTTTTCCTGATTATCCTGTTGTGTTTAGGCTTTATTTGGCACTTCTGGCAACGAGAAGTCATTATTTCGATAACCAGGGGAATATCCGAAATCAAAAATTCAATTCTTTAGGATTATTCTTTGCGTAACAGCAACCTCTTCCTCGACGTTCACTCGTCGCTCCGCTCACGCGTGCCGGCGCACTGCGCCTTCGCGCAGCGAACAGCGGTGCAGGCAGGGCGGCTGCCGCGCTCCCGAAAAACACCGGGACGATATGAGCGGAGAGCGGGTGCTCCTCCTGCTCGTAGTCGAAGCGCAAGTGCGTAACATCAGTTATTAAAGGAAGGTTGGCAGAAACTTAAAAACTGACATAGTACTAACGTCCTTTTTTCAACTAGTACTAATATCGTAATCTCTTTCCTTGATGTATAAAAGAGTTATGTCATAATCTTCTTGTAAAGGAGAGAGAACCATGTTCCGAAGAAAAATAACTTTAGTAGTATGTATATTCCTGATCTCTGCGCTTTCTGCCTGCAATTTACCCAGCAGCGAGCCTACCGCAACAGAAGACTCCGCCAATCTGGCTCTGACCATCACCGCCCTCGCTGGCAGCCCCAGCCCACAGAAAACTGCCACACCGCAGTTCACAGGAACACCTGAATTGACCGGCACGCCGACTGTCCCTCAAGTGACGGTCAGCCAGAACACCAACTGCCGCACAGGTCCCGGCATTCAATATGACAATATCGGCGCATTAGTTATTGGTCAGGTAGCCACGGTGGTAGGAAAAAACACCTCAACCGGTTACTGGATCATCAATAACCCCGGCAAGACCGGGACGTGCTGGCTTTTCCCCCAATATGCAACCGTATCTGGCAATACGGCGAATTTGCAGGAATATTCGATTCCGCCAACCCCGACACCTTCGCCCACACCCACCTTCACACCCACACCAACCCTCGCCGCCCCGGCTCCAGTGAACAATGTCACCATGGATATGGTATGCCCAAATGCAAGCCACTCAGGTACTTTGCACTGGGAAGACAAATCCAATAACGAAGACGGCTTCAATATCTACGGCAACGGTGTATTGATGGCAAGCATTCCAGCGAATAGCACATCCTACGTTGTCGCTGCGGCTCCAGGCGGTCCATTCCCCGGCGGCATCGCATCCATCTTTGAAGTCGAAGCCTTCAACGGCGCAGGAAAGGCTGCGAAAAAGAGTGTGACAAAGGGCTGTCCATAAATTCTCATAAGTTTGAATAGCAAAAGCCATGTGGAGATTTCTCTCCACATGGCTTTTGTGACAGTTATATTGCTTGAGAGATTTGCCTGTTTAAGTCCAAAACCGGTACCATTTGATGTCTCTGGGGCTTACCTAAATGTGTCATAATAACGATGCAAAGGAGAAAGACCATGTTTAGACGAGAATCCGTTTTTTTATTATCCGTACTATTGATCGCCGCGCTTTCCGCTTGCAACTTACCCAGTGGCGAACCGACAGAAACCGAAGCTGTGGACTCCGTCGATCTGGAACTTACCATCACTGCCCTGGCAGGCACGCCAACTGTTCCGCAGGATACTGCCACACCGCAATTTACAGCCACGACCGGGCCAAGCGCCACTCCATCTGTGCCGCAGGTGACGGTAACCACCGACACCAATTGCCGCACAGGTCCCGGCAAACAGTATGACAACATCGGCGCCTTACTCGTCGGGCAGGTAGGGATAGTGGTCGGAAAAAATACTTCAACCGGTTATTGGATCATCAATAACCCTGGCAAAACCGGAACGTGTTGGCTTTTCCCTCAATTTGCAACTGTATCGGGCAATACAGCTAATTTGCAGGAATATTCGATCCCGCCCACGCCGACGCCTTCCCCTACCCCCACATTCACGCCAACACCGACACTGGCTCCACCTGCGCCGATTAACAACCCGACAGTTGCAAAGGTTTGTATTCTAATCAATCCAGGTCCCCCTCAGATTTTCAGTTACACCGGAACCCTGAACTGGGAGGATAAATCCAACAATGAAGATGGATTCAATATCTACTTTAATGGCGGCCTGTTTGCGAATGTTCCAGCAAACAGCACAAGCTACGCAATCCCACCACTGCCTTTTCCTGCAGGTACACCGACAAAATGGGGCGTAGAAGCCTTCAACGCTGCTGGCAAAGCAGCCATCAAGGAAGTAATCACGATCTGCCCGTAACGAATCAATAGTCGTAAAAGCCTTGCGGAGGGTTCCTCCACAAGGCTTTTATTTTGTATAATTCATGAATCATGTCCACGTTTCAAATAACACAAACCATCCATATTCCAAAAGACGCCGAAGAACGGGCGTTCGAGTTTGCCAGGTCGGTAACAGATACAGTCAATTACCGCGACAGCAATCAGTCGATAAATGAAAAAATTAGAGACGACCATTTCGTCTCCAAACTCGGCGAGGAGGCAGTGCGGATTCTCTTTCAGGGTAGGGAATGCCTGGTCGAGGGACCAGATTACGGCGTGTATGAGGCGAAGCACAAATCCTGGGCGGCGGATTTAAAAGTCAACGGATTGGATGTCGCCGTTAAAACCCAGCGCCGCTCCGCTGCGAATCGATATGGACTCTCCTGGACATTTCAAGACTCGCCCGAACGCCGCGACCCTATTTTGGATATGGCAGATGCGTGGGTATGTTTGGTGGTATTTGAAGATCTGAAATCGGAAACGGAATGTCTGGTATATCCCCTGCGAAAGATCAAACAGCTTATCTTTGAAGCGCCGCGGCTCGCAAAATTAGTTGGGAAGAAGCAAGCGGTTTATCTGCAAACATTGGTCAAAAACGGAGTCATGGAATAAAAAAACTCGGAGGTCCTGAAGACCTCCGGGTTTTTGATTGCTAGGTTCCCTCTTCCCAAGAGTTGAGGTAGTGGAGCTGTTCGTCGGTGAGCACGTCGATCTTGACGCCCATCGCCGCGAGCTTGAGGCGGGCGATCTCGTTGTCGATGTCGGTCGGGACGGAGTAGACCTTCTTCTCGAGCTTGTCGGCGTTCTTCGCCATGTATTCGGCGGAGAGAGCCTGGTTCGCGAAGGACATATCCATCACGGACGCGGGGTGACCTTCGGCGGAAGCGAGGTTGATCAGGCGACCTTCACCGAGGATGTTGATCTTGCGACCATCCTTGGTGAGATACTGCTCCACAAACGGGCGGACGAGAGCCGGTTCGCTCTTGCTCATGGCAGCCAGGGCAGGGATATTGATCTCAACATTGAAGTGACCGGAATTGGCAACCAACGCGCCGTCCTTCATTACTTCAAAGTGATGCTTGTCCAACACATTCAAGTCACCGGTGACGGTACAGAAGATGTCGCCAATCTTGGAAGCATCGAGCATCGGCATAACCTGATAGCCGTCCATGACCGCTTCGAGCGCCTTCATCGGGTCGATCTCGGTCACGATGACCTGAGCGCCCATGCCCCGCGCGCGCGAGGCGAGACCACGTCCGCACCAGCCGTAACCGGCGACGACGAAGTTCTTGCCAGCCAACAGAACATTGGTGGCGCGGATGATGCCGTCTACGGTGGATTGACCGGTGCCGTAGCGGTTATCAAAGAGGTGCTTGGTGAGCGCATCGTTCACCGCGATGACAGGGAACTTGAGGACTTTGTCAGCTTCCATTGCCTTCAAACGGATAACGCCCGTAGTGGTCTCTTCGGTACCACCGATAACGTTCTTGAGCATTTGCTTGCGTTCTTCATCGCTCAAACCCTTCGCCCATGAAGCAAGGGAGGGTTCGAGTTTTTCGAAGCGTCCCATTTCGATGAAGAACAGGGAGGAAACGAGGTCAGCGCCATCGTCCTGCGTCATGTGGGGCATGTGCTCCAACGCGGCGCGGATGTGCTTGAAGTATGTGACTTTGTCTTCACCCTTGATGGCGAAGACAGGGATTTCGTAATTGTTGACCAACGCCGCAGCGACATCATCCTGTGTGGAAAGCGGGTTCGACGCGGTGAGGACGATGTCCGCGCCGCCTTCCTGAAGGGTAATCATCAGGTTCGCGGTCTCGGTGGTCACATGCAGACAGCAGGAAAGACGCAAGCCCTTAAGCGGCTTCTCTTTCTTGAAACGCTCGCGGATGGAACGCAGCACGGGCATTTCGCGCTCCGCCCAATCGATGCGGCGACGTCCGCCTTCTGCCAGTTCAATATCTTTAATATCGTAATTGCTCATGTATTTCTCCTTCTATATATATTAGACGATTAGAGATTAGATGACTAGATAAATAGAGATTAGGCTTACTAGGCAACTATTCTCTATTCTCTAATGGACTTACTTCAACAACGCGTCCAGCTTGCCGCCGTCATCGAAATGCTTGCGGAAACGCTTGACGAAGTCTTCACGAGTATAGGAATGATTCTGGGTGCCGCGCTGTTCAAGACAGTAGACCGCAGAGAGCGAGCCGATCTCGCCGCACAACTTCCAATCGAAGCCGTGAGAATAGCCTGCGAGGAAGCCGCCGCGGAAGGCATCCCCCACGCCGGTCGGGTCAACGATTTGATCTTCGGGCACGGTGGGAATGTGAACGGAGGTCCCGTCGGAATACAAGTCCGCGCCATCTTTACCGCGGGTGATAACCAACACCTTGACGTGGTTCAAAATCTGATCGAGGCTCCAGCCGGTCTTCTTGGAGATCAAACCGAATTCGTAGTCGTTGCAGAACAGGAAGTATGCGCCTTCCATGTCGCGCGCAAGTTCGTCCCCTTCAAGGCGCAAAACCTGCTGGCTGGGATCATACAAATATGGAATGCTCAACTCTCGGCATTCGGCAGGGAATTTCATCATCGCATCCGGCGAGCTGGGTGAGACGATGACAAGGTCGGGCTTTTGATCGAGTTCTTTGAGAGATTGAGTCGCAGAGTAGCCCATTGCTCCAGGGTAGAACGAAGCAATCTGGGCGGAGGCATGATCCGTCGTCGCGAAGAACGAGGCGGTGAACACACCGGGCACAACCTTCATCAGTTGTGTATCCACGCCTTTAGATTCGAGCCAGGCGCGATAATCTCCAAAGTCCTCGCCGACAGTCGCCATCACGCGCGGCTTCTGACCAAGCAGAGCCATGGTGTAGGCGATGTTCGGCGCAATGCCGCCGCGCTGTTTGGACATGGAGTCCACAAGGAACGACAGGCTGATCGATTCCAATCGTTCGGGGAGGATTTGTTCCTTGAAATGACCGGGAAAGGTCATCAGGTAATCGTAGGCTACAGAGCCGGTAAGAAGTATATCCATGTAGTTTCCTTCTCGCAGTAAATGGCGTGGCGCATATGCGCCACGCCATGAAATGATCGAACGGGCAAAAGTTTATCACGGGGTTTTATGAATGTAAAGTTTTTGACCTTACAATTTAAGCGCCCAATTTACTGCTTGATCTCCGTCCAAATCTCGTCATAGAGCAACAACGCCTCGCCTATGTCCTTTACGTCATGTCCCTTCGCAAACTCATCCGCGGGGGTATTGGTGATCGGAGAAGAGATATAGGCTTCGTAAATTTCAGGCTGGTTCGCCCTGGCATATTCCAACGCCGCCTTGTTCGGGTTGGTATACGGATAATCGACCAGCGTCAACCAGTTGACATCGCCCTGCAAAAGATAATTGAACCAGGCGTAGGCAATATCGGGGTGGGGCGCAGTGGGAGGAATCGCCATGCCATCATAGAAAATGATCGAGCCTTCTTCAGGGAAGACGTATTTGAACTCCGGCGCTTCGGTGGCAGCCAGGAAAGCTTCGCCGTTCCAGACAATGCCCAAGTCCACATCACCGGCTACCAGCGGAGTCTTTGGGCTGTCACTATCGAACACGCGGATGTTCGGCATCAGTTCGAGCAGTTTCTGTTTGGTTTCTTCCAAATGATCGGGGTCGGTATCGTTCACATCGTACCCTAATGCCAACAACGCCGCGCCAATTACAACACGGCTATCATCCACTGAAACAATGCGACCCTTATATTCCGGATTCCACAAGTCCGCCCATGAAGTTGGCGGGGGCTCCACAGTCTTACTGTTATAAATGATCGCCTGTGTGCCCATCTGATACGGCACAACATAGCTGGTCGTATCGCCATACGCCGCAACCAAGCCGGGGTCCAGGTTCGCCAGGTTGGGTATTTTGGAAGGGTCAAGCTCCTGAAGCAGTTCTTCACGGATAAACACACTGATCATGTAATCGCTCGGATGAATGATATCGTACGGATTGGCACCTTCTCCCAGAGATACTTTGGAATAAAGCTCTTCATTGGAAGAGAAATAATCCACGTTCACGGTCACGCCGTAAACCAAGCCAAAGCAATCGAAGATATCGGCAGGTATATATTCCGTCCATGTAAAGATATTGATCTCCTTGCTCTCGAACCCCACACGCGGGCTTGGCTCCGGGCAAACAAAGCCATTGGCGGTCACCAACTCATCTGTCGAGGCGGGTTCTGCGCCCGCAGCACAGGCTGTTACAGCAATCAAGAGCACGCTCGACAAAATCAACCGAACCCAGCGATGGATTTTATGGTGTGTGTTCATGTTCCTCCTTATATATCGATAAAATAAAGTAGCAAGGAAATTATAGTGCAAGCCAAACATGAATACAACTTTGGAAAATTTTTTCTGCTCAAGCCGCCGTCCTTTGCGAAGCAGCCTGTGGACGGCGGCGAGGGCGGCGCAAGGAGCAAACAGCGGAGGAACAGTGGAGGATAGAAAAATCAAAATACCCTGCTTGACGTGCCTCCTCTTTGCCAGTATAAAAACAGGATGAAAAAACTACGGCTCCTTCTCGAGCTTTGGCTTGCCGCATCCCTCGTAGCTTGTTCCACGCTCGAAAATTTTCCTGCCATCCCCCCGGGCTGGACGGTGACTCCCAGCATTTCGCCAACTCCCCTCGCGACGCTGACTCCCACCGTCACACCCACTCCCCTGCCCACCGCGCGAGTCAGCGAAGGAGACCAGGCATTCTTCAACGGCGACTTTGACCTGGCGCTTTTGCATTATGAGATTGCCCTGCAAGACTCGCCAGACCCGCTCATTCGCGCTTCAGCAAAATGGGGTCAAGCGAGAATCTACTACGCGCAAGGTCGCTATAACGAAACACTCACCGCCTTGCAGGAACTGATCAACCAATATCCCCAATCGCCACAGCATCCGCAAGCGTATTTTCTGCAAGGATTTGTAAATTACAAACTGGAGAATTATCCTGCCGCTGCAGACTCTTGGCAAACCTACCTCGTCCTCCGCCCCGGTACCTTGGACGCTTACGTGCAAGAACTGCACGGCGATGCCTTGTTCAACGCCAAGGATTATGCAGGAGCCTTGGCATCCTACACCACTGCCATCACTGCTCCCTCTTTGGGCGATGACACCATGCTCGATTTGAAGGTCGCATCCGCGCAAACCCGGTTAGGGAATTACGAAGAAGCTATTGCGTTATACGACGGCATCATCGGGCGCGCCTCCAGCGACTATATCAAGGCTCAGGCGTTGTATGAAGCCGGATTGGTGAATCAGACCCAAGGTCAGACCGCCGAGGCGATTGAACGGTATCG
>JACPVC010000002.1 GCA_016191955.1 Chloroflexota bacterium | reverse complement strand
GGTTTGCGACGTTCATGGCGTCAGTTCGGTCTCTGTGCTGAAAAACGAATCAGCGGAGATGTATGCATCAGGTTCCAGTTTTTCGTTGGCAGAGCTGGGTAGTTGCACATCGCCCAACCCAATTGAAAAAGGTATCCGCCCCGAAGTGTGGGAGATGATCGCCTCAGTGCAGGTTGTGGAGGAAGAGGGACCTTCCAATGATGTGTTGGCTTTGCTTGAACAACGTAAGCAAGCGCGAACGAACAAAGACTTCGCCGCCTCCGACCGCTTGCGAGATGAGATTGCTGCTTTAGGTTGGAAGGTCAAAGACACAAAAGAGGGACAGGAGTTGGAGAGAATGTAGTAACAACAGGTCGCTCCAAAAGCGCGACCTGTTGTCTGACAAAATGGGATAAAATAACCGCATAAGAACTTCTGAGGAGATTTATGCGTGCGGTAGACATCATTATTAAAAAACGCGATGGGGGGCAGCTTACCGCTCAAGAGATCGATTTCTTTGTGCGCGGTTTTACAGACGGGGATATTCCAGATTATCAGGCTTCGGCGTTTGCCATGGCAGTTATGCTCAATGGCATGACCAATTTTGAAACGACGGACTTAACCCTTTCCATGGCGCGTTCGGGACAGGTACTCGACCTTTCCAAGATCGTGGATATCGCCGTGGATAAGCATTCTTCGGGTGGCGTGGGAGATAAGACCAGCATCTCGGTTATGCCGATGGTGGCAGCTTGCGGGCTGCCGGTGGGTAAAATGTCTGGTCGTGGGCTGGGTTTCAGCGGCGGCACGCTCGATAAACTTGAATCCGTTCCCGGCTATCGCGTGGATTTGACCACCGAAGAATTCACGACCCAATTGAAAGAAAAAGGCATCGTCCTGACTGGTCAATCGCTTGATCTTGCCCCGGCAGATGGAAAAATGTACGCACTGCGAGACGTGACCGGGACGGTCCCTTCCATGCCGTTGATCGCATCTTCGATCATGTGCAAGAAGATTGCGGCAGGCGCAACCGCCATTGTCCTGGATGTCAAAGTAGGCTTGGGCGCGTTCATGCAGACCCTCGAAGAAGGGCGTGAACTCGGCGAGTTGATGGTGGATATCGGTCGTCTTGCCGGGCGTAATACCGTTGCCCTGCTTTCGGATATGAACCAACCTCTCGGCTCAGCGGTAGGCAACTCCCTCGAAATGATCGAAGCCATCAACACCTTGCGTGGAGATGCCCCCGCCGATTTCATGGAGCATTGTTTGCACGTTGCAGCACATGTGCTGCTGATCGGCGGACGCGCCAAAAATTTGGCAGAAGGTCGCGTCATGGCAGAGAAGACCATCAAAGATGGCAGTGCGCTGGATAAATTACGTTTGCTCGTGAAGGCGCAGGGCGGGGACGTTTCGTATGTGGATGATACATCCAAGTTCAAGCGCGCAAAATTTGTCGAGGTGGTTAAGGCTCTTCGCGGCGGATTCATTTCCCAGGTCAATGCAAGAACCGTGGGCGAAGCCTCTGTCGCTTTGGGAGCTGGTCGCGCCAAAAAGGGCGACCCAATCGACTATGCTGTTGGTTTTCTCATCCTCAAAAAAGTGGGGGATGCGGTGAAAGAAGGCGAGCCATTGTGTGAAATCCATGCTAACGATGAGGGAAAACTCAAAGTAGCGCATGCGGGCGTGCTTTCCGCTTTTCAATATAGCGACGAACCTGTGTCACCATTACCCCTGTTTTACGAGTAAAATATAGCGTATAGCCTTGCGATTTTCACTGGAATCAGGCATACTTAATTAACAGGAACCCGGTAATGGCAAAAGTTTCACTGCGAATCTACAACCGCGAAATTGAACGTCTCATCGAACAGGGGCATACGGATGAGGCAATTGCGCATTGCCGCCACATTCTGAAAACCTTCCCGAAACATCTTGAAACCTATCGCTTGCTCGGCAAAGCTTATCTCGAAGCGCGCCGCTATGGCGAAGCCGTCGATATTTTCGGACGCCTGTTGATGGCAGTGCCCGATGACTTTGTTGCACACGTCGGCTTGAGCATCATTCGCGACGAAGAGAACAAACTTGACGATGCCATTTGGCACATGGAACGCGCTTATGAAGTGCAATCGTCCAATGCTGCCATTCAAAGCGAATTGCAAAGGTTGTATGGTCGGCGTGATGGCATGGAACCGCCAAAAGTTCGCCTGACGCGCGGCGCATTGGCGCGCATTTACGTTGCCGGTGAGTTGTATCCGCAGGCGATTGCTGAAATTCGCGGGGTACTGGCTGAAGACCCGCAGCGTGTAGATATGCAAGTCCTGCTGGCTCTTTCGTATTTCAAAAGCGGTCAGCGCGCCGATGCCACCGATCTTTGCAACCAGCTACTCAAGCGTTATGCCTATACCTTCGATGCCAACCGCATCATGGTCGAGTTGATCCCTTCTTCTGCCGGCGCTGAAAGCACGCAGGTCTATCGCATGCATATCGCAGAATTGGATCCCTATTCCAACTTTACCAAAGGCTCCATCTTTCAAACCGCGGATGTGTCCGATGCGTCCGTCAATTTGGAACGGCTTGAATATTCAGGCGAAGAAATTCAAATGGGACAGGATTGGAACAACGCCTCGCTTGGCTCCTCCTCCGTACCTCCGCTTAGTAGTGGGACTTCTTTCGGAGACGAACAGCCCGATTGGCTGCGCGCCACTGGGGAAGAAACGCCTCAAGCTTCGTCCATGCCTGCTGCTCAACCCCAGGCTGAAGAGGGCCTTCCAGACTTTTTGCGCAGCGCTGGTTGGGGTGAAGCCAGCGGACCGGAACAAGCCACGTCTATTTTTGATGAAGAACCTGCCGCTGACATTGTGCAGGCAGATATTCCAGACTGGCTCAAATCGCAGGCGCCTTCCGCGCCATCGCTGCCAACGGAACCCTCGGCATCTTCCATCGAGACACCCGACTTTCTCGCCGACCTCGATTCATCCTTTGACCCGTTTGCGGGCGCATCTGCTCCCAGCGGCGAAACGCCAGATTGGTTGAAGAGTCCGAGCGAAGGCGCAATCGAACCATCATTTGAAACGTCACCTGCCCAGCCACTTGGAGAACCAAGAAGAGATGTGCCTGATTGGTTGAAAGGCACAAGCAATACTGAGCAACCTGCTGAGGATGTTCCAGATTGGCTGGCAGGTTTGGGTGGTGCGGCTGCGAGTGTGGCTGCTTCTTCTGATGAGCCTACTATTCCACCTGGCAATCTACCCGATTGGATGCAACAAGTCTCTGAACCCAAAAAAGAACCTGCTTCCTCTGTTGAAAGTCTTGGTTCATCTGCGCAGGAGCAGGATGATGCTGTTGCGTGGCTTGAGTCGCTTGCCTCGAAGCATGGTGCGAAACCCGAAGAACTCGTCACTGACCCGAACAAGCGCAGTGAAACTCCGCCTGAATGGGTCTCGCAGGCGCAGAACATTGGCGCGCAACCCAGCGCAGAAAACCTCGGTTCATCCGCACAGGAACAGGACGATGCTGTCGCATGGCTTGAGTCCTTGGCTGCCAAACATGGTGCGAAACCCGAAGAACTCGTCACTGACCCGAATAAGCGCAGTGAAACTCCGCCTGAATGGGTTTCACAGGCGCAGAATATCGGCGCACAACCATCACAGCCTAGTGTGGAAAGCCTGGGTTCATCTGCACAGGAGCAGGATGATGCCGTTGCGTGGCTTGAGTCTTTGGCTGCCAAACATGGTGCGAAACCCGAAGAGCTGGTCACCGACCCGAACAAGCGCAGTGAAACTCCGCCTGAGTGGGTCTCACAGGCGCAGAACATTGGCGCGCAGCCTGAACCCGCCAAAACGGAATGGAGCGAGACCGCTGCAAACGTTGGTGAGGAATTCTTTGCCGAGTTTGAAAAAGCATCCACCTCTCAACCGGCTGTTGATGAGACCGGTATGTGGCTGCGAAGCCTTGATGAAGAAGAAAAAGAAAAGCCCGCCGAATCCGCAGATATTCCCGATTGGATGAAGCCCGAAGAAGAGCAACCTCTCGAACGCGGTTCCATCCCCGAATGGTTGAGTGAATCTGAACCTCGCAAGCGCTCGTTGGATACAGCCAGCCTGCCGGGATGGTTGGGCGATCTCGACCAGCCTGAACAGCCGGCAGTTGCGCCCGAAGAAGCGCTCGTCCAGAATCAAGACCTCTCCGATTGGCTGAGCGGGTTGGATAACGAACCCGGCTTGGATATTGACCCCAAAACTTTGCGCGCGCCCGAGCCGCCTCTTGAGACGAAACTTCCGGCTACCGAAGAACTTCCCGGTTGGATGGAACTCGAAGGAACCGAAGAAGAGGAAGAAGATACCTGGAAGCCGCAGGTTGCTGAAACACCGGCTCGTACCACGCCGGAAACTGCTCCCGTTTCTCTGAGCGCAGACCTACCCGACTGGCTTCAGAGCGTGGAAGAAGAACAAGCCGCCGAAGACCTGGCAGGTGACGATACACCGCCCTGGGTCCATCGCGAACAATATGAAGCAGAAGGTA
The DNA here is from genome assembly GCA_016191955.1 of Chloroflexota bacterium. Classification (GTDB taxonomy): domain Bacteria; phylum Chloroflexota; class Anaerolineae; order Anaerolineales; family Villigracilaceae; genus Villigracilis. The sequence goes on along the minus strand of JACPVC010000002.1, from coordinate 17,813 downwards.
GTGTGGCTGTTCCGCCCAAGCCGACCTCGCCATCCGACTGGCATCCTCTTACAGCGGCGCAGCAGCAGGAAGCCGCAGCCCAGCCGTCGGCGCAGCCCCGAAGCGGACAACGTCTCGTTCAGAACCCGCCTTCGCCAGAGCCATCTGCTCCGGTTGCAAAGAAGAAATCTCCTGTCAAGCAGGGTTTGCCCCACCAACGCAAATCGGAAGGGCAGGGCAGCGGAGTCAATCTGCTGGGACTTGCCAAATCCGAATTGGATCGCGGCGACATCCCCGAAGCGCTGATGCACTATGGCAAGTTAATCAAGAAGGGCAAGCATCTTGAAGAAGTCATCGGAAACTTGTCTGAATCCTTGTACCGTTATCCGGTGGAGGTCAGCATCTGGCAGGCGCTGGGCGATGCTTACATGCGGGCGAACCGCTTGAAGGAAGCGCTCGAAGCTTACAATAAAGCGGAAGAATTAATTCGGTAAAAAACAAACCTTTGTCATATTGCTAACGCCGCCGTCCTCGGCGGCGTTCATCAACACCCGCCGGGGACGGCGGGTGGAGCATACTGAAAACTTTTTTGGAGGAACTCTGTGGAAAAATCTCTCGTACTCGTAAAACCCGACGGTGTTCAGCGCGGCTTGATCGGTGAAGCCATTGCCCGCTTTGAACGCCGGGGTCTGCGGCTGATCGCCGCCAAGTTTATCTGGGTCAGCAAGGAATTGGCGGAAGCGCATTATGCCGAACATAAAGGCAAGGGCTTTTATGAAGGTCTGATCTCGTATATCACCTCTGCGCCGGTGATGGCGATGGTGTGGGAAGGCCCTAATGCTGTGGCAGCCATTCGCCAGACGGTGGGCGCGACCAAACCGTGGGAAGCCGCTCCCGGCACCATTCGCCACGACTTCGCCCTCGAAGTGGGACGCAACCTCATCCACGCTTCGGATAAGCCCGAAACCGGCGAACGCGAAACGGCTCTGTGGTTCAAGAATGAAGAACTTGTCGAATGGACTCGCGCTGTTGACCCGTGGGTCTTTGAGAAGTAATAAAGCTCAAATACACAGAAATATGAAGCAACCTTTTCATTGAAGGGGTTGCTTTTTTATTGCAGTTTGAATTGAATTTCCACGGGGATGCTCTATTGTTGATAAAGAGTTATATAATATTTTTAGATGGGGAACGGACGTTCCTTTTGAAAGGAGGAGTTATGAAGTCACGATGGTTCAATGCAATCTTGGTGCTTGTTCTTGCTTCTTTGGCATGTAACCTTACAAGCTCGCCCGGTGGAGACATTTCTTCCGAAGAAACGCGGGTGGCATTGGCGGTTCAGCAAACCAGTTTGGCGATCCAGCAGGCAACTCTGGACGCTGATAGATTGGCGCTGACCGTACCTCCTCCGGCAGCCACTTATACTCCATACCCAACCTATACGGTGGAACCCGCTGCGGCTGCTGCCACAGAAGCGCCCCTGCCTCAAGTCGATATGAAAGAGCTCATAAAAGCCTCGAATGTTTTGATTTACGAGGATGTGGTTGGCGACCCGACCCTGGTGCCGGTCGTTAGTAACACGGTCAATGCCATGAATTTCTCGGGCGGGAAGATCATCAATACCGGTGATGCGATGGGAAAATTCCGCGAATATGCCAACTCTCCCACGAAATGGGACCTCATCATCGTGGCGGCGGAGATCCGTTCGGGCTTCAGCGGCGAGTTGTTCGAAGTTATGTATGACCATATCAATAACGGTGGTGCTGTCATTATCGAGATGTGGTATCTGGACCAGGTTGTGAGCGGGAAGATTTCTCCGATCTTGAACGATTGCGGTGTGACGCTATTTCGCGATTGGGACCGCAACCCGAATTACGACCCTTACGATTACTCGATCTTCTGGCTGGACTCATCACACCCGCTGCTGTCCACGCCGAATATTGCTCAGGCGCCGTCGTACCCGTACCCGGAATGGTTCGGCGATGCGGGCGATCTGCTTGAGTTGAGTTCGGGCGGCGATGCCGTTCTGGTAGGCGGGCTTCACGCCAACCGCAAATCCGATTACGGCGTGCTGGCTTCCTGCCTGGAAGGACGGATGGTCATCCAGACCTTCTCGACCCATGATTACAAACTGGATCTTACCCAGGCGTTGTGGGAGAACTACATCACCTATACGCTGACAAAGCATTACGAGTACGTTGAATGACATTTGCTTTAAAAATAAAAATCCCGCAGATGAAAAGCTTGCGGGATTTTCGCTATTAAATTTCTTGTAAAAGCCCACAATAATGTCTGCCCAAGGTGGCAGGAGCGCTTATTATGTAACTGACGTTATGCACTAGAAAAATGACCCCGAAGGGGTGTCAAGGCTGGGAAAAAGCAATGTCATCCCTTCGGGATTAGGTTGATTCACGCGATTTTCTATAATCCTATCATCCCTTCGGGATTGGCCGTGTAAGGTGAGTTATGTAAGAGGACTATTGCAGCCTGAGCAGGACTTTTCCGTCTTCCCAAAGCTCTTCGATTTGATAATAGTCGCGCTGGTCCGGTGAAAACAGGTGCAGGACCACATCCCCAAAATCGACGACTACCCAGCCGTCGCGCGAGTTACCTTGTTTTTTGGCTTTCTTCTTGTACTTCTTGCGGACTTCGTCTATGGCGCTGTTGGCAAGCGCATCAAGCATGCGGTCACTGGTGCCGGTACAGATGACGAAATAATCGGTAAAGGAGGCTATTTCTTTGATGTCCATCAGGACGATGTCTTCGCCTTTCTTATCTTCGAGGGCGTCGACGATATCGCGTGCCATGTTTAGGGTATTCAGGGGTCACCTCAGTGGTGTTGAAAATAATTTCGTGTAGACCGACCCGTCAGAATTCAGGTCGCTTTTGTAAAGATGGACAGAGTCTACTCTGGCTGTGCCAATCTTGCCAAGTTGAATTGTGGATAATGCGTTGCTAATTTTTTGAAGTTCCTTCACATCGATGCCCTGGCGGACGCGTCCCAATGTAAGGTGTGGGGAGAAGGGGCGTTCCTCCTTTTCGTAGCCGAGGCGGTTCGCGCCTTCTTCGATCAATTTTTGCAAGGAGGCGAGCGAGGCTGGGGCGTGGAGTCCAACCCAGAGAACACGAGGCCGTTTCGAGTTTGGGAAAGAGCCGATGCCGCCAATTTGCAGGTCGAACTGTGGTGTCGCATCCGCGGCTTGGGTAAGCATCTGCTTGAGAAAATCCAAATGTGTAGTGGGGGCGTTGCCGAGAAATTTTAACGTTAAGTGCATATTGTGGGGAGCAACCCAGCGAACGACATCGTCCCCCAATGTCTGGCGCAGGCGGGTGGTTTGTTTTTCGATTGACTCTTGGATGGAAAGAGGGAGGTCAACGGCGATGAAGGTGCGGGTCTGATTCATTCCTGGGGGGCGATGTTAAGCACCTGTTCCACGGCTTGTTTGAGGTCTTGAAAGCCGACAGGTTTGGTGAGGTACATGGAAGCGCCTGCTTCGAAGCCGGTTTTGATGTCGCCGGGCATGCTTTTGGCGGAGAGAATGATGACGGGGATGGACGCAAGTTCCGGTTCGCGGCGGATGTAACGTAAGACTTCAAGACCTGAGATATCGGGCATCATGACATCGAGAAGGATGACGTCTGGTTTTTCCTGAGCGATGATGGGAATGGCGGGCGCGCTGGAGAACATTTTAATGACTCGAAAACCGTTGATACGCATCATTTCCGAAAAAAGTTCGGCGGCATCTGCTTCGTCTTCGATAATCATGACCGTTTTTTGTCTTGGATTCATTCGTTTCCTTTATTGCGCTAAAAATAGCATAAAGGGATGGAATTTGCAAGGGCGCACCTATTTTGCGATGTCTTTGTAAGAATTCCTGTGTGTCACCTATCTATGCTAAAGATTTTGATATTGGAGGTATCGATGAGCGAATTGAATATGTTTCGAGCGGAAAAGGATGAGTTCTTTGGAAGTCATCCGCAGAGTCCGCTTACCCGCGAACAGAAAAAGAATTTTCAAGGTCTGAAGTATTTTCCCGAAAACGATGCGTTACGCCTTGAAGTGCAGGTGAGCGAGTTTCCCGTCAAGGAGGAGTTCGATATGCAAACCTCCACGGGCGGCGTTCAACGTTATCAACGCTTTGGGAAGTTTTCGTTTTCCGTTGAAGGGCAGACGGTGGAGTTAACGATCTATCGCAGTGAACACGGCTTCTTTTTGCCCTTTGTGGATTCTTTGGCGGGCAGTGAGACGTACCCCGCCGGGCGTTATCTCGAACCGGACCCTTTACCGGGCGGGCGCTTCTTTATTGACTTCAACCTGGCATACAACCCATACTGTGCCTACAACGAGATGTGGTCTTGCCCGATCACCCCGGCAGAGAATCGGCTGAAGGCAGCGATCCGCGCGGGTGAGAAGTTGTTCCATGAATAAACTTCTGCCACCGGGAATGGTGGCAGAACAAATATTCCTGCATAAAAAATTGACGGGCTGCAAGCCCGTCAATTTTTTTTATCTTCGTTTGGGTCTTTCGTATTTTCCACTACGGAAAGTAACGCTTCGTACTCATCACAACAATCTGAGCACATGTCTAGATGCTCATGGATGAGGGGCGTGATCTTCGAGGTATCCTTGCCCTCTTTAATCTCCGCTTCGACGAATTCGTCCAGCCGCGCGAACATATCACTGCATGAAAGATCCTCTTTGCGCACTTGTTCGAGGACTTTCAGGAATCGCATCACCATCTCGTCGCTGATCTCAGGCTCGGAAGCGGGTTGATTTTCGGGGTTGGGAAGTTTGTTTATGGTCATACTACGGTTGAGACGATTAATGAAAAGTTAATCTTACTACTTCTGCTCGAAGGCGAGCAACACATCTTGCGGGGAGAGGTCTTCGAGCGCCAGGCGTTTTTTGAGGCGCAGGCGGGCATCGTGCAAGAGTTTATACAGGGCGTTGCGGTTGGTCTTCATGCGCTTGGCGGCTTCTTCCATGGGAATATCCTGCAAGCCGAGCAGGACGAGCGCTTCGCGTTGTTTGGGGGTCAATTCCTCTTCCAAAATGCGGCGCACACGGGTGACCATGTCCTTGCGTTCGGCGGAGATTTCGGGGGATGCCTGCGGGTCGGCAAGCAAGCCGGGAGGCGGGGGAACGTCTTCGTTTTCGGTTAATTCATCGAGAGAGGCGTCGCGCCAGCGTTTGCGGCGGAGTTCGGTCAATGCAATGCGGATGGCGATCTTATGCACCCATGTCGTGAAGAGACTGCGCCCTTCGAAGGTATCCAACTGGTCTAACACGCGCAGGAGGGTCTCCTGAGTGACCTCTTCCACCAACGGTGGGAAAAGCGGGTCATCGGAGGACAGCCAGCGTGATAACGCATACGGCAGACCCTTTTGGATGATCGTGCGCAAGTCGCCCAGCGCTTCTTCGTGAGAGTCGCCTGTGCTGCGCAGATCTTTGAGCCAGGTTTCATTCGTGCGGGATGTCATACCCTGCCATTATAAGAGAGGATGAGGATTTTTTATATATCAGTAGGAAATTCTGATAGTATTTTTATAAAGTCTGTTTGGCTATGAAGAAAACAAAAACCGCCTCTTACGAGACGGTTTACTTGTGGGCGCAGAGAGACTCGAACTCCCGACCCCTACTGTGTGATAGTAGTGCTCTAACCAACTGAGCTATGCACCCAACGGAGCGAGATTATAGTCCAGCCTCGTATCTTTTGCAAGCCTAATGTGCGAGGTCTTCGGGCTGAAAGCAGGCTTCGTAATCTGAACCGATAATGACGCGATATTGCACCTTACTATTGGGGTCCGGAATGGATAACACATTGGCGGAGTATATCCCCAATACATTCAGAATGGTCTGACGTTGGTTTGCGTCTTGCGCAGTTGTGTAATCCACGAGGACGGAGGTGCCGTAATTGCGATTGTCTGCGGGGCTGGTGACGGTTTCGTACCCGGCATAGTTCAAACGGGAGGCGGCAAGTGCATCCATCGTGTCGAAGTAGGAACCGTTTTGAACTTCAACCGTGATCGTTTCGCGTGCCGCGGCATAGGTCGATAAAGTCGTCGCTTCGATCAACATTGAGTTCAACGAATCTTGCGGAAGGAGGACAGCCGCGCCGCCGGGCGTCATCCACGGTTGAACATAAGGCGGGCGGATGTAATAGCTGCGGATGTTGGCATTGGTGAAGTTCACCGCGTACGGCGCGAGGCTGAGCATATCTCCCAATCCCATATCGGTGATGACGGTGCTGGAGAAGTCGTTATAGAGTTGTGGGATTTTGCTGAACGTATCCGTTTGCAGGGCTTTTTGGAAGATGGTGCGGATGACTTCCTGTTGGCGGCGTCCGCGGTCGAAGTCGCTGGATTTGGAGCGGGAGCGGGCATACCACAAGGCGAGGTCGCCATCCATATGGATTTGACCGGGTCCGACCGTGTAAAGCCACCAGTTGTTTTCATTGTTCTCGTCGAGTCCTGGGGAGATCAAACGCCAATCGGTGTAAGGACAGGCGATGGGAACGTCGATCCCGCCGAGGGTGTCCACGATGCGGCGAAAGCCATCGAATTCGACCATGGCGGTGTGGTCGATGCGGATGCCAAAGTTTTGCGAGACGGTGTCTTTCAGCAAGCCCATCCCGCCGCCAGGGTAGCCGCCGGATTCTCCGCTTTGATAGGCGGTGTTGATGCGTTGCATGCCTACGCTTGGAATGTAAAGCCACGTGTCGCGCGGAATGGAGATCAGCGAAACCTGCCCTTCACGATACCAAACGACGGCGATCAGTAATGTGTCTGTGCGGTGAGACGTGCCCGTCGGTCTACGGTCTGAGCCGATCAGCAGGAAGTTGATGGTCTCGTTTTCAGTGGTGAGCGGCGGTAGAGGTGTGGGATTAACGACCAACGCTTCAGCGGGAGGCGGAGCGGCTTGGGTGGGGAATAACTGCTCGATGGGGGCTGTCGCTGTCGGCGAGGCTTGAGGCGTGGGGGGTGAGTATAAAGTTTCGGTTGGAAGAATCGGCAGCGGCGCGGGGTTTGAGTCGCTCGCAAAAAGTGGTGGGAGGGTGGGTGTGGCTAAGGATGGCTGGAAAGGTGTAGAAGTTGGTGAAGCATCTGGCGCTGAAGTTATAAGAACGAATGGAAGCGGGGCTTGAACCGGAACAGGTGCGCCGCAAGACGAAAGAAAAACTGCCAGGCATGCGGTCAATGCAAAAAGAGTGGATGGTTTCATCTAAGTTTTAACTTGGCAGGGAATGAAGAACGCGTTAAGGCGTGGGGGAAGTTGGGCTGGCGGTTTGAGTTGGAATGGGCGTGACCGTTGGCGCGGTTGTGGATGTGGGCGGGATGGGCGTCTGCGTTGGCAGGAATGTTGCCGTGAATGGCAGCACCGTTTGGGTGAACGGCTCGGTTAGGAACGGCGCGGATGTATATGTGATTCCCGGAAGCGGCGTGAACGTGGGAGTACGTGTGGGAACGTTGGGCACATAAAGGATTTCGCCCGGATAGATAATGTCGCTCCAGCGGCAGTTCACAAACTTGATGAGGTTCGCGTTTGTACCATACCACGAAGCGATTTTATAAAATGTATCGCCCGGTTTCACAACATAATTTTTTACCCAGCCAGCCGCACCTTGAATACAGGCAGCAACCGTACTGGTGGGAACGTTACCCGGCACGTACAAGAGCGTCCCGGCGATCAGACTGTCGGTGAAAAGACAATTTCTGCTTTTGAGAATATCTTTGTTCGTTCCATATCTTGCGGCAAGATTTTCGAGCGTATCGCCCGCTTGAATGTAAACAGCAACCCAACCAACAGGCGGCTGGCAGGATGTCGGCGGGATGAATGTGTTGGTCGGCGTGGATGTGGGCAGGCTTGACGTGACAAGCAGAGTGGAGGTGGGCGGTAACGTATTGGTCGCCGTCACCGGAACCGGCGAGAGGATCAGCGCCTGTGTGGGAGTAGGAACTTCTTCGGGAATAAAGCCGACAAGAGAAATGGATAACGCACCAAGCATCAACCCGATGGATAAAAAAGCCACCACCAGCGCGCTCCCGAAATCGCGTACGCCTTGCATTCCTTACTTCCTTTTTTGCTTGTCTGCCAGTTTATCGCCGGAAATAGGCAGAAGTACGCTGAATATAGAGCCATGCCCCATTTCACTCTCAACCCAAATACGCCCATGCTGGGCTTCGGTTAACGTCTTGGCAATCGAAAGCCCAACGCCGGTATCTCCAACTCCTTGAATGAGGACATTATCGGCGCGGTAAAGACGGGTGAAGACGCGCGGAATATCTTCAGATGCGATTCCGCCGCCTTTGTCTGTGACCTGGATCAGGATGTACTCGACCCCGTCTTCGTTTTGGGTCTGGACCTTGAGCCGGATCGTCCCTTCAAACGGAGTCGCCGCCCCGGCATTTTGCAGCAAATGGATGAATATCTGCTGCAACGCCTCGCGGTCGGCATGGATCAAAGACAACGACTTTGGCACTTCGAGATGGATCGAAATATTCTTCTCGCGAATCTGCGAACTCGTATACGACATGGCGTTATCGATGATCGTATTCAAATCCACGGCTTCGGGGTTGAGGGTGTTCAGGTCGGTTGCCAGCGTGGTGATCTGGATCATGTCATCCGTCAAACTGCGGATGCGTTCCGTGGAGACTTTGATGCGGTCCACGAATTTTCTTTGCAGCGCGCCGAGGATACCCACCGACTCGCCGAGGAGCAGGTCGGTGTAGCCAACAATGGATGAAAGCGGCTGACGCAGTTCCTGTGAAATGGACGCGATCACTTCCGCCTGTTCGGTGCTCTTGGTGACGATCTGACCTTTTTCCAATCCGTGCAGTTTTATATTGGCTTCTGCCAGTTGGTTTTGCAGGATCGCCACTTCTTGCAGCGTTGCCTTGAGTTCCTTTTCGGCTTGAGCCGAGGGCAGGTTTTTCCCGGCACGCAGCTCGGCATTCTCGCGCTGTAACTGCTCGATGATGCCCTGTGACTCTTCCTGCGCCGCTCTCAACGACGCGATATCCGTCGATTTATTTCTTTCCGCTTCGTTGCGTGCCGCTTCAAGCTGACTATTCAGGTCGCGGATACGCCCTTCCAAGTCCACCACCTGTGCGCGAGCCATATCGCTTTGCGCTTCGAGCTTGGTGATCTTCTGGTTGCGCTGGATGATCGATACCAACGAAGCAGCGATATTCGCCAGAAATGCCTGATCTTCCGCGCTCCACGTCCGGTCGGAGTAGGGGGACAACAGGAGAACGCCACCCAAGGTTTCTTTTTCAGGCGTCAGGATTGGCACATACAACAAGTGACCGGGGTTGGTCAGCCCAAGAATATCGCCCAACCCTTTGATATCCGCAGATGTGCTGCTGGCAGGCAACCGTAAAGGACGTCCGCGTTGGATGGAGTTCGCCAGCATGGGAATCGCGTTCTTGGAAAGCGACCCGCCTTCGAGGCTGTCCTCGCGGATCAAGTCGTATCCGCCCGCGATGACCATTTGCTTGTTATTGTCGGTCAGGTAGATCATGAAGCATAAGTCGGCGAGCATCGTCTGCGCGATGGCGCGGGTGATTGCCTGACTCATCTTGGTCGAATTATTTTCTGCCGCCACTGCCAACAGGGCATGGAATGTCTTTGGGTCTGTGCTGTATCGTCTGCGTTCGGGGCGCCCGCCGGTATCTTGTTTAAGAATTGTCGGCTTGGACTGGATGGATGTCTCGACAGCCGAAACTGTTGCAAAACGCTGCGGTAATGTCAACAGAATTGGGTATGCTGCCATATAAGCAAGGCGGACGATGCCTGAAAAATCCCCTTCCATGCCGATCAGCAGTTGACCTGTGTGCCCCAGAAAACCGAGAAGCAACAGAATGATCCCATACCACATCCCATCCGGCTTGCGGATGAAAAGGACTGCCATGCCAAACAACGCCATAACCAGCGAGCCGATCTGCCAGACGAAATCGTCCATGGTCAGGTTATAGCTCAAAGTTACCGCTGCCGGGTTTGCCATCTGCTGTTGCCAGGAGATCAGGCTCAACCCCATCGCCGTCACAATGAACATACTCAACAACGTGGCGGCCGCATCTGCACGGCGGTTCGGTTCCGGGAAGGCGTAAAGCCAGGTGATCCAAATGATGCTAAATGCCAGAAATGCGCGGTCCATGGGCGGTAAGACCGCTTTAGGGTCTACCAATTCCTGCCAACCCAGTCCGCTAAAAAGGAACATGAAGATTTGCGCGCCCAGTAAGATTCCCAGCCCAATAAATGCCCGCCGCGCCTGTGGAAATTCACTCGCCCGCCAATGGTTAAATGCCGATTGCAGCGCGCTGGCGATCACGAACACCAGAACGATGTAATAGATAAGGTCTCCGGGCGGAACGGTGAGTTGAGTTAGTGCTAATTGTATGAAGTCGCTCATCCAATCGTGATTATACTGCCAGTTAGGGAATATCGCGTAGAATTGAAATTATGCTGCGACAAAAGACCACGCCGTTATTAATCGGCATATTTCTCAGCCTTTCGGTTCTAATTCCAATGCTCGTGGCAGGGTATTCCAGCCTTCAACAGGCGCAGGAAGCTCAGGCTCGCAGGGAATACGAACTTGCCGCCGCGTCTTATGCTCATGCCGCAAAAATCCTTTTTTGGCGTCAAGACCTCTTCGAACAGGCAGGTATTTCCGCTGCAAGGGCAGGTCAGTTTGCAGATGCCGTTGGTTATTTTGAACAAGGAGCGAATTTCTCAGAAGAAGGCTGGGTCTGGCTTTGCACATCTCACATTCAGCTTGGAGATTTCCCTTCCGCAATTTCAATCTGCGCTGAAGGAACAAGCAACTACGACTCCACCTCTCTCTATGAACTATTAGCCTTCGCGTATCGAAGCCAAAAAGATTGGGAGTCGGAACGTCTCGCGCTCGGAAACCAGACCCGTTTGGATTCAACGGATGCCTATGCCGCTTATCGACTTGGCTTGCTCTTGACTTTATACTCGCCCGAAGACGCCGTCCCCGAACTGACCCGCGCCTCGACTCTCAATCCCGAAGTTGATTCAGCCGTCCAAACCTTGCGCGCCGCTCTGGCAGTTTCCAACCAGCCAAGCGACCCGTGCATGCAAACGGTAATCATCGGGCAGGCGTTCGGTCTGGTGCAGGATTGGGAGCTCGCGAAGACAGCCTTCGAGCAAGCCATTCAACTTGATCAGGAAAATGCCGAGGCGTGGGCATGGCTCGGAGAGGCGAAACAGCAAACGAGCGGGGAAGGAAACGTGGAACTTGATCGGGCTTTGCTCCTCGACCATACTTCCGTCAATGTCCGTGCCCTGCGTGGCTTGTATTGGAGTCGTCAGGGAAAGTACGAACAGATGCTTGCGGAATATCTGCTTGCGGCGGGCATCGAGCCGGAGAATCCGCGTTGGCAGGTGAATATTGGCGAAGCCTATACCAAACTCGGTGACCTGGTTGCGGCGTTGACGGCGTATCAACGCGCCGTGGAACTTGCCCCAACCCAAGCCGACTATTGGCGTTTGCTTGCCATCTTTTGCGCCGAGAACAATGTGCAAGTGGAAGAGGTGGGCATGCCCGCCGCACAGCAAGCCCTGACGCTTGCGCCCAACGACCCCGCCATGTTGGATGCGCTTGGATATGTTTATCTATCAACGGGGCGATACGCCAATGCCGAGACATCTTTGATGCAAGTGGTTGAATTATTTCCCGAATATTTTCCCGCGCACATTCACCTTGCCATGACTTATCTTGCACAAGGAAATCAACCCGCCGCTTTCAACTCCCTGACGTACGTGCGCGATGCCGGGGGCGCGGGCATATATGCTGAAGCCGCTCAACAGTTATTGGATAAATATTTTCGATGATAAAATCACGCTCATGAATCGATCCTTATCTTTATTGTTCGTTTCGATGTTTCTACTCGCTGCATGTGGCGGCGCTCCTACTACAAACCAACCACAAACCCCGGCGGCAGCGCAGCCTTCAGGCTCTGTTCTCTTTCAAGATGATTTTGCCCAGCCCACCACCGGCTGGGATCGATTACTCGTCACCGAAGGGGTAATGGATTATTACTCTGGCGGCTATCGCGTGCTCGTTAATGCCTTACAAACAAATTTTTGGGCAACTCCGCGCCGCAGTTTTACCGACGTGCGCCTGGAAGTAGATACAGGCAAGATGGCTGGTCCCGACGAGAATCGCATTGGTGTCCTCTGCCGCTATAACGGGAAGGATTATTACTTCTTTATTGTCACCAGCGACGGTTTCTACGGTATGGGTCTGTTCAAAGATGGGCAGGCAACCTTGCTTGGGCAATCTGAAATGCTGACTTCTGCCAATATCAATAAAGGTGTTGCGGTCAATCACCTGCGCGCCGATTGCGCGGGCAGCACCCTCACTTTTTATGTGAACGGCTTCCAGTTGGCGCAGGCACAGGATGCGACCCTTCCAGCGGGTGATATTGGTTTAATCGCCGGTACCTTCGGCGAACCCGGCGTGGATGTTATTTTCGATAATTTTGTGGTGCTGCAACCGTAACTAGACCGTGGACGATGGACAATCGACGATGGAAAGATCGTCTGCGGTCCATCGTCAACCGTCCATCGTCTGTCCATGAAAATTTTTCTCGATACCATTGGCTGTCGCTTGAATCAGGCGGAGATCGAATCCATGTCGCATCAATTCCGCGCGGCGGGGCATGAGATCGTTGCTTCTGCCGAGCATGCCGACATGGCGGTGGTCAACACCTGCGCGGTGACTACACAAGCTGCATCTGATTCGCGCGGTAAGATTCGCACCATCGCGCGTGCAGGGGTCAATGAAATCGTCGCCACCGGTTGTTGGACGACGCTGCAACCCAAAGAAACCGCCGCGCTTCCAAACGTCAAACACGTTATCGCCAACGACAAAAAAGACCTGTTGGTTCCGCAAGTCCTCAACCTTGAACCTTCAACCTTCGACCTTGAACCGATAGACCGTATTCCGATCCCCGGCTTGCATCGCCGCACCCGCGCCTTCATCAAAGTGCAGGATGGCTGCGATAACAAATGTACGTTCTGTGTCACCACCCTTGCTCGCGGCGAAGGGCGTTCACGCCCGCTGGCGGATGTCATCAACGATGTCAACGCGGCGCTGGCTGGCGATTCAAAAGAAATCGTTTTAACGGGTGTTCATCTCGGTTCATGGGGGCAGGAAATGAACTCCCATCTCCGTGAGTTGGTCAAAGCCCTCTTGCGCGAAACGGACGTCAAACGCCTGAGACTTTCCTCCCTCGAACCTTGGGATTTGGATGCTGACTTTTTCTCCCTTTGGAGAGATAAGCGCCTCATGCCGCACCTGCACCTGCCTCTGCAATCTGGCAGCGACTCCACGCTGAAGCGGATGGCTCGCAAGACCACAACGGAATCCTTCCGTGAGTTGGTCCATGCCGCACGGACTGTCATACCAGATGTTGCCATCACTACTGATATCATCGCAGGCTTCCCCGGCGAAACAGATGAAGAATTTGCCGAGACGTTGAACTTTATCAACGAGATGCAATTCTCCGGAGGGCATGTCTTCTCGTATTCGCTGCGTCCCGGAACCGGGGCGGCGAGGATGAAGGGGCAGGTCAAGCCGGAGTTAAGAAAGAGGCGGAACCACATCCTGCAAGAAACGATTGAAGAGTCCGCAAGTTCCTATCGCGAAAAATTTATCGGTCAGACGATGTCCGTGTTATGGGAATCCACAACTGAATACGGCGAATACGGCTGGCGCATGGAAGGCTGGACGGGGAATTATCTGCGCGTCAGTGCCATCGCGCCCTCGCCGCGTTGGAATGAAGTGAATGAAGTTGTGTTGGAACGAATGGATGGCGAAAAGATAGTGGGCGCGATTTTGTCCTAAATGTGCGCAGAAGACTTGATATTTGTCACTATTTGAAAACATGGGGCGAATGTATAATTTGACTGGCATTATTTCAACCAAGGAGCACATTCATGACAGCTCAGCTAATCGACGGAACCGCCATTGCGCAAAAGGTGCGCGACGAAGTGAAGGAAAAAGTAGCCAGGAGACTCGCGGAGGGCAAGTCCCAGCCGGGGTTGGCAACCGTGTTGGTGGGCGAACGGATTGATTCTGCAACGTACGTCAGCATGAAGCAAAAGGCTTGTGCTGAACTGGGGATGACCTCTTTTCATCACCCCGTCCCCGCAGATATTACCCAGGAAGACCTTGAGAAACTCATCAAGCAGTTGAATGCCGACCCGAAAGTTCACGGCATTCTCGTGCAGTTGCCCCTGCCCGATCATTTGGACGAAGAACGCATCTTGCAGCTCATCAGCATCGAAAAGGATGTGGATGGGTTCTCGCCGATCAATCTCGGTCGTCTGGCTCAAAAAGGACGCGAACCCTTGTTTGTCCCCTGCACGCCTTATGGATGTATTTACCTGCTTAAGGAAGCGGGTGTGAAGATTGCAGGGGCGAATGCGGTGGTTTTGGGTCGCTCGAATATCGTCGGCATGCCTGCTGCGTTACTGCTTATCAAAGAGAATGCGACGGTCACGGTCGTTCATTCGAAGACCAAAGATATCCCCGGCGTGTTACGCAACGCGGATATCATCATCGCCGCCATTGGCCGCGCTGAAATGGTGCGCGGCGATTGGATCAAACCCGGTGCGGCGGTTATCGATGTGGGCATCAACGGTATCCCGATGCTTAATCCCGATGGCACGCCGGTCATCAGTCAAAAGACCGGTAAGCCGCGCCAGAAACTGGTGGGTGACGTCAACCTTGAAGAAGCGAAAGAAGTTGCCGGGTTCATTACTCCCGTCCCTGGCGGCGTCGGTCCGATGACGATTGCGATGTTGATGGCAAACACGCTGCGAGCGGCGGAACTTCAAGATAAGTAGTCGGTAATCAGCACGGTTTACAGTAGTCAGTCCCGTCGAGAGGCGGGACTGATTTTTTGTCTATTAAAGTCCTTGACATACTAACAATTTTATACTATTATGAATTTATTAGTAGTAAGAAATTGATACTACTGGAAGGAGCACAAATGGTTGAACCTGGTTCTCATACGAAAAAATTCCAAAAGGAACTGAATGCTGGCACATCCTCGCTGGTGCTGTTGAGTGTCATGAGTCGCAGCGGCGAGCCGATGTATGGATACCAGATCGCGAAGATGCTTGAAGAAAGCGCCCCCGACATTCCCATGATGAAGCAGGGGACGTTGTATCCCGTGCTTCGTTCGCTTGAAGAGAATGGCTTGCTGGAAAGCACCGTCGAGCCTTCGGTGTCCGGTCCGCCGCGCAGGTATTACAAGATCACAAAGGATGGGCGCGCCGTGCTGTATGAATGGACTGAATTATGGAAACAGACGAAGAAATTCGTAGACTCGATCTTGAAAGGATGACATCATGTTTAATACAATTGAAGACTATCTTGATGCATTGAAAGATGAAATGAAAGATGCCGACCCTGCGCTCGTCCAGGATGCGCAGGCGGATGCACGCGAGCACTTGACCATGGCATTGAAAGCGTCGAAGGAAAAACAGCCTGAGGTCTCCGATGCCGATGCGTTGAAGACCATTATCGAAGGATATGGCTCTCCCGAAGAGACTGCCTCGGCATACAAGGAAGTGGAGCGGCGCACATCGCCCGTGTTGACTCAACCGGTCAAGCCGCAATCTGCGCTTGGACGATTCTTGGGCGTGTATGTTGACCCGCGTGCGTGGGGAGCGCTTCTGTATATGCTGATCGCTTTTGTGACGGGCATCTTCTACTTTACCTGGGGTGTGACCGGTGTTTCAGTTTCGATCTCATTCCTGATCTTCATCTTCGGTTTTCCGATTGCCCTCCTGTTCCTGATCTCCATTCGCGGACTGGCGCTGCTCGAAGGGCGTCTTGTTGAGGCTTTGCTCGGAGTCCGTATGCCGCGCCGCCCGCTTTTCTCGCACCAGGGCATGAAATGGTTCGAGCGTCTCAAAACCCTCGTGATGGACAGGCAGACCTGGCTCATGCTGCTTTATATGTTGATCCAGTTCGTGCTGGGGATGGTCTATTTCGTGTTAATCGTAACTGTGCTTAGCTTTTCGCTTTCATTCATCGCCATTCCCATATTGCAGGAATATTTTCAGCTAGGCGCATTGGTAATCGGCAACGGTGTGCGCTATACCTTCCCAACATGGACTTACCCCCTGTGGGTCTTGGGCGGCATCCTGTTGTGGACGATCTTCATGAACATCGCGCGCGGCATCGGTCAGTTGCATGGAAAACTGGCAAAATGGATATTGGTCGGCGAGTAGTGCAGCGCGATTAATCTTGAAATAAAAACAGTCCGGCTCGAAACCGGACTGTTTTGCTTTTCCTGTCCCCTAGGTCTTGATGAACAACCCGAGATGATTCCCGACCGGGCGTTCCTTGCCGGGTTGGTTCATATCGATGGGCGAGTTCAGGACGCGGGCTTTGCCATCCGCGCCGCGAATGACCATGGTGGAAGAGCCGCCACCGTCCATGTTTGCGCCGTTGTGGACTCCATAGGAGATAAGCAGTTCCGCCAACTCAGGGAAGGTCACACCTTCACTAAAGCCGGGTTGACGTCCATCGACGACCATGAAGGTCAGCCAACGACCATTCTTATTTATGCCAATTGCCGTGCGTGGATTTGGCACTTGCGCGGCAAGGTTCTTTACCACATTGCCATCGACAACTACCATGCGATCTCCGGCAATGGCATTGAAAACGGCTCCCGGCGCTTTGTTGAAACTGATTTGATTCTTGCGGTTGATGTGAATTACAGGCTGGGCTGTCTTTTTAGGTGAATAGACTTTTCCGCGTGAAGCCGCATAATCGCTGATACGCACCGGGTCGCCGCCATTCGGGCAAAGCGCAGCGGAGGCGCTGGATGTTTCCAGGTAACTGAAATATCCGCCGTTGATGGCTGCATGCAGTTTGAATTCCTCCAGGAATTTGGAAGTGACACGCGTACAGAGAACGTCCGTATTGTTCCCGGATGGAGTGACGAGAAATTCAAGATTAAGCGTTTTCAGGTCGATTGCAAGCACATGGACGACGACCTGGCGCGGAGAGGTTAAGTCTTTGCGCAGATAGGTCGCGCCGGAGTAAAGTTTCTGGGTGATGGAACCGGGCCTGCTGGCAGTGCTGACTTGAACAAGGTAGTCGCGCGAAACCCAACCGATGCTTCCATCCAATTTTTCGGTCTTTAACCATTGCGTATTGGATTCATCTACACCAGGGATAACGTCATTTTTGACGAACGTGCTGATGATCTTTGCCGTAAGGTTGGGCGCTTCCCTTAGGTTGAGGGTTGACGTGTTAATGCTATACCAGTTCTTATCGGCATGGTCGTCCACCGGAGTGCCTGAAGGTTGTTCCTCTGCCGGGTTGTGGACGCTGATAAGGTATTCACCGAAGCACCAGCCGATCTTCTTCCCGTCTTTGCTGCGGACTTTCAACCACTCATTATTCGGGCTGGCATCGAGTTTTTCGACTAACTCGCCCAGCGTGAACAAACCAATGGCGTCATATTCAATTCCAGGACCGGAACGTATCTTCAGCGAAGACGCTGTGACGCGATACCAATTGGCATCTTCCTCTTCGGGCGGGGGAGTGGGTGCTGGAGCAGGCGTAAGATAATTACTGTCGCTCCAGCCCGTCAGGCTGCCATCCTGTTTGCGAATTTGCAGCCATGAACGATCCGAAGTTGCACCTATTTCCTCCACCACTTCATTCAACACAATGCTGCCGATTTGAGGTGAACTTGTGGAGGGTCCTCCGCGGACGCGCAGGGAAGTTACAGTTACACGATACCATTTACCCGTTGGTGTTGGCTCAGGAGTGGGCTCTGGT
>JACPVC010000039.1 GCA_016191955.1 Chloroflexota bacterium | reverse complement strand
TCATGCTGCGTTGAAACATCAGCCTATAAAGAAGGCTAAGGCTGCGAAGAAACCTGTTGCCAGGAAGAGTGTGAAAAAAGGTGCCAAAAAAGTAGCCAGGAAGAAATCGAAATAACTACAAGACCGATCCCCGCTGAAAAGTGGGGATTTTTTTGCCCCTTTAGTCATATTGCGAATAGGGTTGAAATCTTGCATAATAAAAGAAAGGAGATGAGACGATGAAAAGCAAGAAAAATTGGCTGTTTGCCGCTGTGATTTTTCTCCTGCTTATGCAGGGATGCAATATTCCAGTGACGGCTACGCAACCGGTTGTAGAACCAACCCTGCCACCCGTCAGTGAAGAGCCGCCGACTTCTGCCCCTGTCGTGATCGAGCATCAGGCAATCCCGATCTCAGCGCCGGAATCAGAACCATATCCCGACGTAAACTCTGTTGACACTGCTCCTGAAAAACGAGCTCCCTATGGCGACTCTTACGCAAACAATCGGCTCGAACGTCCCTTTACCCAGGATATGACCTACATCCCCGATATGGACATCATGGCATTTAGCATCAGTGAAGATAACGAATGGTATTTTGTTTCGATTGGGTTGGTTGGCAATAATCCCAATAGTTCGCCCAGCATTCGTTACGCGCTGGAATTGGATACGGATCTGGATAGTTTTGGCGATTTCCTGATCGTCGCAGACCCTCCATACTCAGAGTCATGGACCGCCGATAATATCAAAATTTACTCTGATACCAATCACGACTCCGCTGGAGCTTCCCCGGTCAGGTCTGATGCTCCTTTTTCCGGGAACGGGTACGACAAGCTCATCAGCAGCCCCTTGGAAGGAGTGGGGGATGATATTGACCTTGCCTGGATTCGGATCAATGCCGGTCCGCTGGCAACGGTCCAATTTGCTTTCAAGAAAACCTTCTCCGGCGATTCATTCATGTATGCCGTGATGGCCGATGCGGGATTGAAAGATGTTAACCGCCTGGATTATGTAGATTACTTTATCGAGAGTGACGCAGGCTCGCCGGTGCGCGACAGCCCCTTTTATCCATTAAAGGAACTGTATGCGGTGGATAACACCTGTTTTCAGGCGTTTGGCTTTAGCCCCACTCGATTCGAGCCAAAAATCTGCCCGGATATCGTCCAACCGGAAATTATCATAAGAGACCCGCGCGGACCTACAGCTCCTGCATGTGAATTGTCATTTTCAGCATGTCAACAAATGGGATTTGGTGGCTTCGACGAAGCCAGTTGTTCATGTGTTCCAATTGGTTAAACCGCTAAACAAAATTTGCAAAAACCCGGTTGCCCAACAACCTTCCACGCCGTGTAAGCCTGAAGACCTCCGTATCGGAGGTCTTTTTTTCGATCAAGCCATTGCGGATGAGTTCCTCCACTTCTTTCGGGAAGACATCCAAAAGCCCGCCTCCAAAACGGGACCTGAAGTCTGAGTCAGCGACACCGGCTTTTACCAACCGTAAGTTGTTTATCATGTAATCGGAGATGTCGTCTTTGCGAGTCTGTTTGTGGTGGTTGACGGTGGCGGGTGTTAATGGGTAATTGGTAATTGGAGATTGGTTATTGGCGAGGCGGTCGATGTAGGTTTTGATGCGAAGTGCGTTCGAGTAGCGATAACCACCCGCATATCCATGTGCGCCTGCTCCGAGACCGAGGTAGGGGAGAGAGCGCCAGTATTGCAAGTTATGCCGACATTGATAGGATGAAGGATGAGTGGCAGTTTCATCCTTCATGATTCCGCCTTCATCCTTGTTCTTCGCCCAATTTGAAATCTCATACTGCACGTAGCGATTCTCTTCAAGAAAGTCCATTGTCCACTCGTACATGTCGGCGGCGAGATCGGGGTCGGGGAGAGGGAGAATGCCCTTATCCGCCCATCTGCCGAAGGGAGTGCCATGTTCGAGCGTAAGCGCGTATGCAGAGATGTGTTCGGGTTGAAGTTCTAAAACGCGTTTGACGGTAGTTTGCCACGACTGGAGAGTCTGTTCTGGCAGGGCGTAGATCAGGTCGAGGTTGAGGTTGTCGAACCCGGCTTTTCGTGCAGTGGATACAGCTTCGATGACGGTGAAGAAATCATGTTCTCTTTCGAGCATGCGCAGTTCTTCGGTATTCGACGATTGCACCCCGAAACTGATGCGGTTGATGCCTGCCTTGCGAATAGCGTCGAGTTTATCGGGTGAGATCGTGCCGGGGTTGGCTTCGATCGTCACCTCCGCGTCAGCGGAAATGTTGAAGGCGGAGGATAAGGCTGACATAACGGAGGCAAATTGAGGTCCAGAAAGAAGCGAGGGAGTCCCACCACCAAAGAAGAGAGTTTGGGTAGTCTGGTAGCCAGGTAGTCGCGTCGTCTGGTTGCCTATCCAGTTGATTTCTTTGATGAGGGCTTCGACATAGGCTGGGATCAAAGACTCTTGTCCAGCATAGGTGTTGAAGTCGCAATAGGCGCAGCGGTGTTTGCAGAAGGGGATGTGGAGGTAGATCGAAGTGTCAGAAGGCATATGTGAGTAGTCGAGTCGAAGGTCAAAGGTCGGGGAGACTTTCGACTTTCGACCTTTGACCATTCTTTGGAAGTCCAACAATTAATGCGAGCGGTCCGAGAAGTAGAATCCACATGGCGGTACCGAGACCGAATTGATCTGCGAGGATGCCAATAGCAAGCGGAAGCATTTTTGCGAGCGGTGTTGTAACAGCGCCGATTGCCATGAGGCTGGCGCTTTGACCGGGCAGGCTTGAGTATAACCGTCCTTGCAGGATGGGGTACCAGCCCGTGTTGAAGAGGTTGACGAGGACAACGAGGATGATTTTAGGAATGAAGCCGGGCACAAGCATGAAGGCGACAAAGGCGATGGCGTTGAGAAATGCGGTGCGGCGCAGGAATTGAAGCGTGTCTTTTTGTTTTTCGACAAAGGGGATAAAGAGAAAGTCTGTGATCAGACCCATGACCAGCCAACCGGTGACGGCGATGCCCGCTTGTGATTCCGTGGTGCGGACGACGTCTACAAAATAGAGCGCGAGGAAACTGAAGAGTACGTCGAGCATGAGGTCGGCGAATTCGAGCAAGAGCAGCCAGCGCCAGACTTCCTTGCGTTTGAGCGCGTTGAAGGCGGCTTTGAATCCGTCGAAGACTTCGCGGAAGGAGGGGAAGGGTGTGTTCTTTTTATCGGCGGGGAGATAGCGAATGGCGATGAGCAAGCTCAGGGCGGAGAGAGAGGCGAGCAGGGCGTACGTCCCACGCCAACCCAAGCCAACGTAAACGAATAAACCGAGGAGGAAAGGTCCCGTCACTCCGCCGAGCGAACCGGCGAAGGTCCAGCGCGCCATGTTCTGTTCGTGACGCTGCTCGTCGGAGTCCATCAGGTTGGCTTGCGAGAGGCTGACGTAGGCTCCTGAAGAGGGAGCGAAAAGGATGAAGGATAAAAGGAGAAGGATGAAGGAAGTGCTCGCGCTGGTCACGAAGAGAGAGGCGGTGAAGAGCATCCCGCCGCCGAGGATGAGCAGACGCCTGCGCCACACATCACCGAGGATGCCAATGAACGGCTCGATGAATGCGGCAAGGATGCCCGGTACGCTGAGCAGTAAGCCGATCTGTGAATAAGAGAGATTGAGGTCGTTGCGGATGAGGGGCCAGGCGGTTTCGCCGACGCCGAAGACGAGTTCGTCCAGAAATTCAATTACCAGATAAATAAAATTCATAAGTTGTTTTGGTTAGGACTTATGCAGTTCAAAAACTTTTGCCGCGAATTTCGCTAATTCACGCGAATTGTTTTAAAAATTCGTGGCAATTCACGGCTTGCTCTTGGGGTTTTGCATAAGTCCTATGGTTTCAAATCGTTTCTAAGAGATTGATTTCAATCACGATTGTAATCTACAGGAACCGATCAATGATGATTTTGATTTCTATAGGGGATCGCAATAAAAAATATTCACTGGTGGAAAAGATTGACATTGCGCCAGTCCATAGTATAAATACGGCAACAGAGTCTACTCATGGACGGTTCCAACCGTTACGCAGGGATACATCCTGCGGATCGTTTGGAAAAGGTTCGCGGGTGGGTTCTTTACTTTTTAACACCGGAGGTGTGAATGAACGCTAGTTTGAAATTGGGAGAGCATTATATTTTCGATCTCTCCGACTGCAACCGTGAGATTCTCATGGATAGCGAGCGGGCATACTCGCTGTTTTCTCAGGCTGTGCGCGATAGCGGCTTGACTGTTGTGGACGAAGGATTTTATAAATTCAGCCCGCACGGGTTTACGGCTTTTCTGCTCCTTGCGGAATCGCATGCGAGCCTGCATGCCTGGCCCGAACACAATTATTGCGCCATCGACTTGTTCACCTGCGCCATCGGTCAGGACTTTATGCCTGTGCTGATGCGCCTCAAGCAAGCCTTCGGCGCGGACGATTTCTCCGTGCGCAAGCTCGACCGTGAAGCCTCTGTCGAAACCAAGATTCCGATCGCGATGTAAGTTTTTAGGACACGGATTACACGGATGTAATGGATGTTCACGGAAAAAACCTTAAATAAATCCGTGTTGATCCGCCTACAAAAGAAAAACTAACCAAGGAACAAGAATGTCTGAAGTGAAACCTCCTCTATACTGGATTTCCGACTACCTGACTCCCGATGACGTTTTGAATCACGCAATTCACAAAGTCATCCTGCATAAACACACCCAGTTCCAGGAAATGTGGATCGTGGATTGCGGCACCTACGGTAAGGGACTTATCCTCGACGGTATTTGGCAATCTTCCACGGGTGATGACTTCCTGTATCACGAGTCGCTGGTTCAGCCTGCCTGTGTCAACCACGGCGACCCCAAGCGCGGACTTGTCCTCGGTGGCGGGGAAGGCGCGACCATCCGCGAACTGCTCAAGTGGAAAAATATGGAGCGCGTTGTGATGGTCGACCTCGACCGCGAAGTTGTCGAAGCCTGCAAGGAACACTTCCCCGAAATGCACCAGGGTGCCTTCGAGGACCCGCGCGTCGAGTTGGTGATCCAAGACGCAGTTACCTATCTCGATGATTCCCCCTCCGAGTGGGATGTCATCATCTCTGACCTGACCGACCCCATCGAACATGGTCCGTCGTTCATGTTGTTCACCAAGGAATATTTCACCAAGGCGCAGAAGGCGCTTCGACCGGGCGGCTACTTCTTGTTGCAAGCGGGTCCCGTCTCGCCGCCTTCGATGGACATGCATATCCGTTTGGTTTCCACGCTCAAAGCGGTCTTCAAGTATGTGCATTCGTATCACATCCATGTGCCGATGCTGGGTCACCCGTGGGGTTTCATCCTCGCGGGCGATTCGCCTATCGACTTACGCCCTGCACCAGAGATGGTGGACGCTGTTCTTGCCGATAAGACCGACGGCGCATTCAAAATGTTCGACGGCGTTACCCTGCTTGGATTGATGCAATCGCCCAAGCACATCCGTGAAGCGATTGCAAAAGAAACCACGGTC
>JACPVC010000007.1 GCA_016191955.1 Chloroflexota bacterium | reverse complement strand
TACTGTTTCTTCCAGTGAGAGCGTCGTTTATATCGCCAGTATTCGCCGTATGCTGAAACTAGCCACTAATTGACTTAAGAAACGCTCTCTGAGTTCATCGCTGTTCTTGTCGCTTTGCACACTCCTTACACATGAGCCAAATTACTTTGACGAATTAGAAATTTTCCACGCCTTCCTGCTCCAGTTTCAGTCCGCGCTTTAGCAGGTGTTCGATCACGGAACGCATGTCGTGCAATTCAGGACGCAGAAGCAGGCGTTTGAGATTGGTTCGGTCAGATGGGGTGAGGGGACGGGCGCAGGGAATGTTGGCTTCGAGAGTTTCGATATCCATTAAATAGGGTTGGATTTTTTCGCTAACGTATCGGCGCAGTTGACTCAAGATATTGAATCCGCCGTAATCCAAATCAGACCAGAGATAAATAGGGGTTATTTCAGGAAGAAGGCGCAAGATGCGGCGGATGGCAGGGGAGGGGTTGCCAAAGGTGCAGAGGATGGCATCATGCGTCCGCTCTGCTGCGCTACGGGATGATATGTTGCGTGTTCCGTTGTTTACGTGTGTACCTGTGTACCTGTTTACATATTGATGGAAGGTGGTGAGGTTTTCGATGCAGAGGACAGATTCGGCGCATACCGATTGAAGGGATGATGTTTGGGCGGCGGGAAAGCCAATGGATGGGGTGAAGCCTTCCAGGTTGAAAATTTCGCCGCTATCGGTTATGAATTGCCAATCGCCTGAGAGGTGGATGTAGCTCGGGTTGGCAACCAAGTTTAATTCACGCAGGACTTCTTCCGCAGGGATTCGTTTCCATTCGGGGTTGCCGAGGCGCGCGAGTGTGACGAGTTGACTTTTTATGACTTCAAATCGTTTGCTGTCGTTAAAGACGCGCACGCTAAAAACACGGTAGGGCGTTTCTGTTGTCAGGGTGGGTAATGCTTGTAGAACGGCGAGCAGGTCAAGGGTCAGGTTTGAATCGGTCAAGCTGAACGGGGCGGGAGATCTTTCGGCTTTGAGTTGGTTCAAGATGGTATTAATCGCGCGGGCGCGCCAGTCATCTTGAAAACGGAATTTGTCGGCGAGGAGCAAACTTTCCAGGCGAGTACGATTGTTGGCTATGGGAGTGCGCGAGAGGAGATGAAAGAGTTCGTTGTTGCGTGTTGCGTGTTCCGTTTTTGAGAGGGTTATGGATTGTAGCAAATGCCCTGTTTCACCTGGAATCCAATTGAGGTGGATGAGATTTGCACGTTCGAGAATTTGAAGTTGTTCGTTTGCAATAATCCGAGCAGTTGGGTCTGTTTGTGAAAAGTAATTTGGAAGATGAAGGTCTGTGAGGACGACTTTGATGATTCGAGGTTGCGTTGTGCGTGTTTCGTTATTTTGAGAGCGGCGTTCGAGAATATCGAGCAACGCATTAAGCACGACAGCCACATCAGGCGAGGGGATAAAAGATACACTCATTTTTCACCCAACCCACGCAACACGAAATACTGATTACTGTTCACTGATTACTGACTCTCTAATTTCTCAATCATCTCACTCTTGTCAATATCGATCACAAATGAATGATTATTTTTGCGGACGACGGTACAGACGCTGTCAACATAGGGTAACAATGAGCCCGATTTGTCGGGCGGGGTGGCGAGCAGAACTTGCAGTCCCGCTTCGCGCATGAAATGCAGGGCAGATGCGGTGCGGGCGGTGTCCATTTTTCCAAAGGCTTCATCAAAAAGAGCGAGTCGGATGGTGTCGGATGGACGCGCCTGATTCAGACGATAGGCTTGCGCGAATGAAGCCGCCATTGCCACATAAAACGGTGTTGTGGTTTCGCCGCCAGATTTCTTGGCATTGATTTGACTCAGCAAAGCGCGGTCGCCATTTGGGTAATGGATGCGAATATCGTATTGCAGGTAATTGCGGTAGTCCTGCAATTCGCGCAGTTCGGCGTTTTCATCATCGTGCGCGCTGGTGAGTCGCTCGAAGAGCAAGTCCCAACCTTGCTGGTGCTTCTGTCGAAAATCAGAATCAAAAAGCGAGTCGCCCATTACCTGCTGGCTGTCCATCACCATGTCAAAGACCTGGCGCAGGGCAGGGGCGGGCTGGTTGATAAACTCAAAGCGTTCGCCGCCGAAGCGCAGGTTGGCAAGTGTGCCATTGAGAAATGCAAGTTGCTGACGCGCGTCTTCGATTTGCTCGCGCAGGCGATGAATAAAATTTTCGACCAACTCTTGTTCGGCGAGTCCGCGCTGGTGGGCAATTTGGGTTTCATAGTTGGGAAGTTCGGAGTTCACAAGTTTTTCGCGCTCTGTAATGTAGCGTGTTGCGTGGTCCGTGTCGTCGGTGCCGAAGTCGTAGCGCATGGAGTAGGTTTGTTTGGCTTCACGCAGGCGGTCGCGCGAACGTTGCTCTGCGGTTTGATAATCGTTTTCGTAGCGGCTGGCATTTTGCAGAATCACTTCGAGCGGCTGACGTTCGTGGCGGCGTTCGTATTCTTTTTGGACTTCGGATTTGGTTTCGTCATCCGCGTTTTCCTGAAGGATGAACGAATCAGCGCCTTGAATGGATTCGTCCGCGCTTCTTTCCAAGCTGGGAATTGATTCTGTTTCGATTTGTTTTATCTTCTCTTCGAGGCTTCCCAATCTGCGCTCAAGGGTTGCGGCTTCACTTTGCAACTGGTCACGCTCGCGTTGATATTTTTCCACGTCGGCTTTGAGAGTTTCGACGGTTCGGGTATCAAGTGCGGCAAGTTCTTTGGCGAGTGTTGCGTGTTGCATGTTCCGTTCGGGGAAAATGGCGATGGCTTCGAGGGCGTGTTCGAGTTCGATGAGCGGGCGGATCTTGTCACGGCTGAGAGCAAGGCGTTCACGCAGGGCGGCTTCGCGTTTGTTGAGTTGAGTCAACTCGCTGGCGATTTCTTTAATCCGAGTCTCGCGTTGTTCAATCTGTCGCGGCGCGGCGCGTTCCCCAATAAACCAACGGCGATATACCTGTGGGTTGAGGTGGCTGTCAGTGAAGTTGCGGCGGATGAAACATTCGCGGGTGATGGCGGTGCGATGATTGCGGAGTTGTTCGATGTTTTCACATTTGGCGTAGTTGCCGAGGAGTAAATTTACGTAGGCGCGGGCGGCGGGGTTATCGGTGATGACTTCGGAGGAAAGAGGCTCGTGTTGCGTGTTGCGTGTTCCGTTCTTTTTACCTGTGTAGGTGTCTACCTGTGTACTTTGAAGGATGGCTTCTGTATCCAACAACGTCGCCCCATGAATGGTGTCTTTGTATTTTCGGTAGAGCTGCATGGCGGCGTCGTAATGGACGGGCGGGACAAGCAGCACAAAGCGATTGAATCCAAGGATGCCTTCGACGGCGTTTTGCCATTCGGGGTCGGGGATTTGGAGAACGTCGCAGAGGTAGGTGACTTCGTTTGCGCCGAGTCCAAGTTCGGCGCGTAAAATTTCACGTAGGCGGGCGGAATGAGGGACTTCGACCTTGACGGATGTTTCTCGGTCGCCTGTGCGGAGTTTGCGAATTTCATCGTCAAGTTTTTCGGCTTCGGCTTTTAGTTGTGAGGCTTGTTCATTTAGCAGGGTTTGTTCGCGGGAATAGTGTTCGCCGAGAGCGGTGAGGGATTGTTGGGTGTTGTGTAGTGTTTGTTCCGTGTTGCGTGTTTCGTGTTCCGTTAGGAAGGTGGAGATGGCAACAGGAATTTCAACTTTATCGGCAGTGAGAAGTTTTTTTAGTTTTTTCGCGTCAGTTAGTTCGGCGGCGAGGGAGCGGTCGAAGTCGGTTTGACGTTGGGTGAGGAGAGTCAGTTCAGCGGCGAGGGTAGTGATTTTCTCGCGCAGTTCTTTTTCGCGCTGGGCGGTTTGGTCGGTGTGGAGGGCGATCTCAGCGTCGGTCAATGCCGATTGGGCAAAGCGCAGGTTTCGGCTGAGGTCGTCGCGCTGCATCTCATCGCGGTGAAATTCCAGTTTGGCAGAATCCAGCTCGAGGCGGCGCGATTTCAAATCATCCAGAAAAACATCCGCTTGGGCGCGGCGGGCGACGTATGTGTTGGTAATTCGGCGGCGGCGATTGGCAAGGCGTTCCTTGTCTATGTCTTCGATGCGGGTCAGGGAATCAATGCGTTCGCGCACATCGGCGGCGAGGGATTCAAAATGGCGCAGGGTTTCGAGTTGGGCTTGCAGGGTTTTGACATCCAGCAGGTTTTCGTCGAGCAAATAATTGTGGACGAAAGAACGGATGTCGGTCAGCGGGCTGAAAGCAAGTCCCTTGACGATTTTGGCGGGGAAGGTGTCTTTGAGTTGACCGAGGCGGTTAAGCAGGTGAACGCGGTAATCTTCGAGGCGGGTGAAAACGCGCGCGCTGGCAGTGGGCGGCAGGGCAAAATTTTCAAGATGACGTTTGAAGGCGCGCGTGTCGAAGAGTTGACCAGGGGCTTTGAAAAACCAGTTGTCATTGAGTGTGGAATTATTGACGATGAAGTATGCCACATCGGGATTGCGCCCGTCTTCGTAGGCGTCAATCACCGCGCCATGTGCGAAGAAAGTTCCATCGGGGTTTTTGAATTCGAGGGCAACCACGCCCGTCGCGTCGCCGCGCAAATAACGTTGAGCCTCTGTGCCGAGTTCGCCGCGCACGTAACTGGCGAGAGTCCGCTTGCCGCCCGCGAGCGCGGCTTGGTTGAATCTCACATCCCGTTGTCCGCCGACGAGGGCAAATTGCACAGCGTCGAGGACGGTGGATTTTCCCGCGCCGTTGATGCCAATGAAGTAGGTGGTTCCCTGGCAGTTGACGGTGGTGTTTTCAAAGAGATGCCAGTTGATGAGGCGGATTCGGGTTAGGAGTTTCATGGGTGGGTTCCAGAATTTAGGTTGGTTGAGAAAACGTGTTTCGTGTTGCGTGTTACATGTTCCGTTGGGTAATAAGGAAACGTGGTTACTTGATTTCGTGTTGCGTGGTGCGTGTTCCGTTGGGTAATGGGGAAACTTGGTTCCTTGTTTATCCGTTTCGTGTTGTGTGTTTATCTGTAAACTTGCTTCTGTGCCTATCTGTTTCCACATTTATGCGAGTATAACGCAACACGCAACACGCTACATCAATCATTCAGCAAAGGGAACATTTTCTAGCAGAGATTCGAAAGTGTAAGGCAAGTATTCGGCTTGTTCCTCGGCGATTTTTTTACCGCGAAATTCGGGGACGAGTTTTAATAGAGGGCGAATGATTTGAACAAGCAGGCGGATGCGATGAAGGGTGACTTCGTTTCCGAGAATGTGACGGGCTTTGAAGTACCAGTCGCGGGATTCGCGTGCGGAACCAAGTGAGTATTCATAGAAACGCGCCTGGTCTTTTTTTGACGCTTTGCTATACCCTTCGGCAATATTGGCGCTGATGCTTCCAACGGAACGATAGAGTTGGTCAGAGATATCCAAAGTGCGGTGATCTTTTGCTAACTTGCAGACATCAAACCATGCGATGTCGCCGATGAATAAACCGAAACGATACACTTCCATGTGCCAAAGCGGGTCGTTGGTGATTTCGGGGAAAACGGTGGGGAGCCATTCGGTGTAGTTCATTGGGGATTCCTTTTATGATTTATGTTTGTGGTGAAAAACGTGTTGCGTAGGAGAACGTGTTTCGTGTTGCGTGTTTCGTAGTATGTACGTTGTTTGCAAGTATAAAACGGAACACGCAACACGCTACATTTTTTACGACTCTTCTTCTGAATCAGGTGCGCTTTCGCCCGCCCTATACTTCCTCAGCCATGCTTCCAGCTCGGTAGCTGATTGGATGGGGAGGATGAGGCGCACAGAGCCTCGCAGGCGTAGGCGGGCTTCGGCGTCACGGACGTCTATGGTGCGTCCATCAATGGTTTCGATCAATCCGATGGAGCGCAGGCGGCGCAGGAGGGTTTCGTATTGTCCCATGCCGAGGTCGCGTTCCTTGCCTGTGATGGTGCGGTATTCTTCGCGGACTTCGCCGATGGTCACAACTGGGTCGTTGGCGAGACTGATGTGTTCGGTTTTGTCTTCGTACAATTTGCGGAGGACAACGATCATCAGGCTTTCGTCCAGTTTGTAGCGGGCGCGGCTGTAACTGTATTCGGAGACGACTTGAAAAATGCGGTGATAGTCGTCGTGCAGGAGATTGAAGCCTGTCAATGCCAGCACAGATTCAAACACAGCACGGTGGCGGTGGACAAAGTAATAATCATCCTTGTCACCGTCTACATCTTGGTAGAGGAAGGTTTGCCCGAGCAGGCGGTTGACGATACGCGGAAAGTCGCGGCGGGATTTTTCGGGAATATCTTGGAGCAAAATTTCTTGTGTTATGGGCATGGTAGTTTCCATAATTGTGTTGATGGATGAAACGTGTTGCGTGTAACGTGTTCCGTTGGGTTGATGAAAAAAAACGGAACACACACCACGCTACACGTCATAAACGTATTAAGTCGAAAGGCACAACTTTATATTGCCCAACTCTTACCGCTTCGCCTTCCACGACCTCAATCCCATAACTGACTTCGGGATGATGGGCGTAGGCGATGATGGTGGTCAGCCAGTGCAGGTCTTCACGGATGGGAATTTCGGCGATGGGCATGCGTTTGTGTCCGTTGAAGAAGCCGAGGACTTTGCGGTTGACTTTTTCGGGGGAGAAGGCTTGGGTTACATCTTGCATAGTCAATGCGTGGAGCGCAGCAAAGTCGTCGGGGTGCAGG
Source organism: Chloroflexota bacterium (assembly GCA_016191955.1). Lineage (GTDB taxonomy): Bacteria > Chloroflexota > Anaerolineae > Anaerolineales > Villigracilaceae > Villigracilis. The sequence continues at coordinate 5,264 of JACPVC010000007.1, read as the reverse complement.
GTGGGGATGATGATGGAGTCGGGGGTGAATGGGGCGCGGCGCTGGGGCATGGTGTAGAAACTTCGCAGGTCGGGGACGCGGACGGGTGTTTGAAGGAAGGTGCTGCGGGGTGTGTGTTCCATGTTGCGTGTTTCGTGTTGCGTGCGAGGGGCGTCGTCGGGGAGTTCGTCGAATCCTTCGGCGCGGAGGGCGGAGAGGTGTTGTGCAAGTGAAACAAGCTTGTCTTTGAAACTGCCGTCGGCGTTGCCTAATTTGTAGCGGATTTGACGGAAGGAGGTGCGGAGGTATTGCGCGTGGCGTTGGTCAATGTCGGCGATGAGCGGGTCAAGCCCGTCAAGTTGGTGGACGATGAACAACAAAGACTGGTTGATTTCGTGTTCGGCTTGCGCGGGCGAGAGGCGGCTTTGCGCGGCGAGTTCCTCGGCGGTGCGGGCGAGCCAATCATCATCTACCAGCCATTCCTGAATTTGATTAATGATGTCACGGCGATAGCGCGAAACATGGTCGGAGGTTTTCAGCGCGTGATAGGCGGGTCCGAGCGTTTGGGTGTAGTCATCAAATTGTAGGCGCAGGAGGTTGGCAACATCCATTTGTTTTGTGGCGCGTTCCACATAGCGGCGGATGTTTTGGTTCAGTTCGTTGAGTCCGCGCACCACCTGGCGGATGTTTTCATAGGTTTGCGAGACGGCGAGTGTGGGAGAGAAGTCTTTGTGAGTTTTCGCAGAAGTGATGAGTTGGTGCGCGGCGTAAAGTTGCCCCTTGAACTCGCGCGGCTTTTGTTCCTGAATGGAGCGCAGGGCTTCCAGCAGGGTGAAAGCGTAATCGGGCAGGATGATGGTTTCGGAGTAATCGGCGTGCTGCTCGCGTTCGATCCAACCTGATTCGGCGAGGCGGCGGACGAGATAGGCGGCGTACGTCTGCTCGGGCTTTTGACCAGCCATCGAAACGGGATCAGGCTCGGGCGCGGACTGATTCGCCATATCCGCTTTCACTTCACTTTCGGCGTCGGATTCCTTGATGTAATCCACAATCTCAGCGATGACCGTTTCGCGAGCCAGTCCAAAACGATTGAATTCGGCGAGGCTATAAATGCGGATGAGAATCGCCATGTAATGCCGTTGAAGACTGGCGTAGCCGACTGAGGCGAAGACGTTGAAAAGGTTGGGCGGGAGGATGTCAAACGGGTTGGACACGTTCAGCCTCCCAGACGAGAATGTCCTGCGGCTGACAGTTGAGCGCGGCGCACAGGCGGGAGAGGGCGTCCAGGTCCACGTGGCGGGCTGTGCCTGAATCAAGGCGATAGACGAGGTCTTTTGGAACGCCCGCTTTTTCCGCCAGTTTGCGCGGGGATATGCGTGCGCCTGTTTCTGCCTGTTGTTTACCGAGGAGGATGGTGATACGACCAGATGTCGAAATTTTAGAACTCATGTTCTAATTTTACAAGTGGGTGGATGAATTGTCAAGCCTTTTGACGAGGAAATCAGACAGGTGTCAGTTTGACTTGGGTAACTTCTTCGGCAGTTGTTCTTAGATATCTTCGTCAAAATCATCATCCCATTCAGCGTCGCCGAGAATTTCTCTGGGGTCGAATGGCGGTTCATTCGGATCATATCTCTTCGGCGTGGATGGCGGCGTGATGTTGCGCGTCCATTTGTGCATGCGTTTTAAATCCTCGAGCATTTCTGTATGAAGCTCGTCCTTCCATCTTTCATACATGCGGATTCTTTTTTTCACCCAGTCGGCAGGTTCGCCAGGTTGACCATCATCCTTATCGAGGAAACTCCAATCAACGAGCGTGGGGGCAGGAACTTCCTTTTTATCGAGGATGGATATCTCGAATAGTTTCGCCAGCCCTTTGTCAATGCTTGGGCGATATGGAGCAATGCGCTCCAGTTGATTCTCGTTGCGAACCCTTTGTATATAATTTTTTGTCTTCGGCGCGGACGGGTCGATAGACTCCATCATGCGGTCATAGCGTGAACCATCGCCCGCAGGCGGAAGCCACGGGATGCGATAAGCATTGTCGCGCCACCAGATTATTTCGGCAAGTAATTTTCTCGTAGCCGCGTCGTCAAAGCGTGAGCATAACTCGCCTAATGCCTCTGCCGCATCGGCGAAAAACCCAAGGTCGGCATATTGCCACCCGATCCAGAACAATGTCTTTTGCGGGTCTTTGGCTTTGTGGATGGCATCTGCAAAAATAGCCCAGGCATAATCTGTGCATTCCTCATCACCCAGACAGTACGCGCCAAGCAATTCCATTTTCCCCTCTTCGAGAATCTTCCGCACATCTTTGGAACCGCCCCTGTCCATCCTGGCTTCGTACTTCCCGTCCCATCGGCTCATGAAGCGAAACGATAACGCTAACCTGCGCCGCTGTTGCCACGGACGGTCATCCCACTCATCAATGTTTTGTTGCACTGCGACGCGGTTATCGTAGATCGTCCACTCATCGCAAAACAACTCGTAAACGAGTTCCTTTGCTTCTTCGCAATCAGAGAACAACGCCAATACATCAAAACACAACGCTGCGGCGTCAGATTGTCCGCAATACCATTGACCCTCCTCGCGGGCGCGGGCTAAGGTTTTGTAAATGTATTCGGGGTAGGTGGACATTTAAAACAAACTCGACTGGCTGGGTTGAGCCGGCAGGTCGGCGCACATGTTTTGCAACAAGTTGGAAATGGACATTCAGCGATTGTATGGGAAGATGGGATGTGTGTCAAATATCTTATATGGGAGATGATGGCCTCGCGCAAGAAATGAAAGTCATCGGCAAAAGCGGCTCAAGAGTCTTGCTGAACATGGCGCTAATCTACCGATGACTTTCACCCTTAATCCGCAAAAGAAAAATTAAACCTAGACTTATGGAGATGAAAAATCCATTTTATTGGCGGTTATCGCCCACATCGAAACAAGTTACGATGAATTTTTGGCGCAGGGCATGGATCGTTGGTCGGCGCGTGATGAAGTGAAAGATGTGATTGATAAAGTTTTTGAAAACTGGAAGTAACCCATCAAAACAAACTCGGTTGGCTGCGCTGGCAGGCTGGCGGCTTGTCCCTTCATCTATTCGGGCAATTTCACAGGCGGCTCCTTGAATGGATGTGGAAACGCCAATGTTCCTCTTTGCATGAGCAGTTTATTTCCTTCGGGAGTGAAATGTCCCTCGAGTTTGAGATGCATTCCCCATGAATTTTGAACCAGAACCGTGGAATAATTTATTATGATTAACCTGCCTGTGGAAAATGTATTGATTGAATCAGTATAAAGCAAACAGGTTCTGGGATTGGAGAAGCTATTGGCGGCAGCAAAAAGCGGTGTGATCGTTTACGGGAACTTTTTTAAACGAAAACACCCCTATACATGGGGTGTCTGTTCATTTACTGGTACTTTATTCTCTACATGGTGGGCATAAACCCGACGGGCCTGAACTTATACGCGTATATCAGATATATGCCACCCTGGGCAGATTTATTTATGGTTGTGACGAGTTAAGAATTTATTCGATGGGTGTATTTCTTTTATATTCGAGATTTGTAGTGGGTGTTCGAACCCGCCCTTAATCTCTCAGCCGCGGTTTCGGGGGTGATGTCCCTTTGCGGCATGGCGAGCATTTCATACCCGACCATGAATTTGCGGACGGTTGCCGAGCGCAGCAGCGGCGGATAAAAATGAGCATGCAAGACCCATTCGGGGTGAGGCTGCCCGTCTGCGGGGGCTTGGTGGAAGCCCATGGAGTAGGGGAAGGAAATTTCAAAGAGATTATCGTAGCGCGTTGTGACATGCTTGAAGACTTCTGCCAGCGCAGAGACTTCGCTGGAGGTGAGGTCTTTCAGATAAGCACTTGGTCTGTGCGCGGTGACCAGCACCTCGAACGGCCAGACCGCCCAGAAGGGGACCATCGCGGTGAAATGGTTATTGGCAAAAAGGATGCGATCTTTTTGTTTGTGTTCTTCCTGCACATAATCCAAAAGGAGTTGGCGGTTATTTACCCTGAAATATTCCTTTTGTGTAGCAAGCTCCTTGACGATCTCATTCGGCAATTGCGACTGTGACCAAAGCTGACTGTGCGGGTGCGGGTTGGAACAGCCCATCATTGCGCCTTTGTTCTCGAAGACTTGCACGTAGTGGATGTAATCCAACTCGGCAAGTTTGGCAGATTCAACCGTCCATGTGTTCAATACGTTTTCGATGGCGGGCAGGTCGAGTTCGGGCAGGGTTAGGTCGTGGCGCGGGGAAAAACAAACCACCAGACATTGTCCCTGCTCGGGTGCAGAGACAAGCAGCGGGTGGGTGGAGGCGGACGCATTGAGCGAAGTCGAAGTGTCACCTTCCGCATCAGGCAGCAGCGCGGCGAAGTCGTTGTTGAAGACGTACGTGCCGGTGTAGTCGGGGTTGAAGACTCCGCCTGCACGTTCATTGCGCGGGCAAAGATAGCAAGTGGGGTCATATTCAGGCAGAGACTCAGCGGCGAGTTTTTCCACTTGCCCGAGCCAGGGGCGTTTAGCGCGGTGCGGCGAGACGAGTACCCATTCGCCGGTGAGGGCGTTGTAGCGGCGGTGAGGATTATTGAGCATGGTCGTTCCTTTTCGAAAATAATTTCGACCCATTCGAGGGTCTTATGCGGTTTGCGAGGGATTTGAGGAGGAGTGGTTCGAGGGAGATAAAGTCTGGGTGGAAGGACCAGCTCACAGTTAAGGATGAGGCGGGGTTCCGTCTATGATAGGTGGGAGTTGAAAAATCCAGTTGGGCGGGGGAAATTGCCTCGATTTTGGGCGAATCGGCTTTGTTTTTGACCATCAAAACACCTCAATTTAGTTTGCCTCTTGACAAAGGGGTTATTTCTTTGTAGACTAATGTTACCGTTCACGTGACCGGTCACATTATATCAAATGACTCCTAATCGCCCTACCATCCGTGATGTTGCCCGCCAGGCGGGCGTTTCTCACCAGACCGTTTCGCGCGTTATAAACGGCAGTGAGGAAGTTTTGCCCGAAACCCGCGCGCTGGTGGAGGCTGCTATTGAGCAGTTGGGTTACCGCCCCAGTGCGATTGCGCGTTCGATGGCTCGCGGCTCGACCCATACCCTTGCCATTATTTCCCCCAATCTTACTGACTACACCTTTGCCAGCATCATGGAAGGCGCCGAGACGGAAGCCCGAAAGAACAATTATTTTGTGTTGTCGTCGTCGGCTTCAGACCCGCAGGCGTTTCAGGGCTTGGTGGATGAGTTGGTGGGGCACCGCCGGGTGGATGGTTTG
>JACPVC010000038.1 GCA_016191955.1 Chloroflexota bacterium | reverse complement strand
GCCTGGCACGAACTTTGTCATGTCTTGGACGGTTCAAAATTCCGGCACCTGTGTTTGGGATGACACCTACAAAATGGTCTTCGACTCCGGCGAACGCCTTACCCCGCAAGATAGCTTCCCCGTCATGCCGAAGGGATACACTGTCAAATCGGGGGAAAGTCTCACCATCAACATTCAGATGACGGCTCCTTCCGCGCCTGGAGCGTACGAGTCCACATTCAAGCTGGTCGATGCTGGAGGCAACCACGTCTTCATCGTCGGTGTGCTCACCAATGTCGGCACCCCTACAAACAGTTCGCTCGCCGCGCCAGGAGACTTGCGCTACACTTATGATTGCAGCGGCGGCATCACACGCATAAGCCTGACATGGAAAGATAAAGCGGATGGCGAAGAAGGCTACCGCATCTACCGTGACGGCGAAAAACTGACCGACCTGCCCGCCGGGTCCACCGTGTATGACGATATTGCTCCCTCGCCCGGTTCGTATCAATACACTGTGGCTGCCTACAACGAAGGCGGCGAGTCACCTACAAAGGTGCAAGCAGAAACGAGCAATTGTCAGTAACCTTTTGAGTTCAAAAAGGGTTAATCAATATAAATTCCGGCTCCGCTGTACTTAACGGAAAAGAGCCTAACCACGAAGGGCACGAAGTACACAAAGGAGGGCAAGGTGGCTGATTTTGCAAGCATTTTTTCTCACCGCACTCCCGAAAGAGCATCGGGACGATGTGGCGCGAGGCGCAAGTGTCGTGACCTCTGCGAAGCGCCCTGTGGGTTGTGCCTTTGTGGTAAGAAGGGTCTTCCCGTTAAAAACGGTAGAACCTAAATTCCTTATCCTTTTAGGAAGGTGACGCCTATGAACGACACCCTACAGATCTATGATGAAGGTTTGCAGGAATTACTAACCGGAATCCTATCCCTATCCACGTTTGCAGATGTCCGCGAATGGGGTGAACGGGCCGAGGTCGAGATCGAGCACATCAAAAGCCATATCCGCGCGCTGGACATCGAGAACGCCCGCGATAGCCAGTCCCTCGAGAAGCTAAAATATGAGCGCTCGAAAAAGATGCTGGGCGGTTTATTGGGCGGCAGTAAAGAAGAAAAGGAACTTTCCCAACGGTTCGAAGACCGTAAGACCTCAAAAAGCGGGTTGACCAAAGCCATCAACCAATTGCAAGACGTCATCGACTTCACGCCAAGATCGCAGGAGGAAAAACAAAGCCTGCTATCGGAATTACATCAACGCAAGCGGACGCTTCAGGAGAAAAAGCGCGAGATCACACAGGTGGTACGTGGTCCACGCCTGAACAGACCTCCTGAACTGGCTACGGATACCGTCTTCAGCGCCGCCACCCGTGAACGCCGTCAGGCACGCTACGACCGCGAAGCGGAAGTTAAAGCAGGTGAAACCACCATCGCCGCCCTCACCCGTCAGATCGAACAAGCCGAACGTGATATTCAGTGGGTGGAAAAGTTCGAGAATTAGTCACGTGCCGCGAACATAATGAACACGATAAAGGAAGTGAAACGCAATATGATGTTCAGGAAACCTTTATAGTTTTTTGTACACGGAAAAGCACGGACATCATGGAAGAAAATAAAAATGGACGGATAAATTCCGTCCATTCCGTTTAATCCGTGTACAAAACTCATCATTCGGGCAGCCATAAAAAGAACGTACTACCCGGCAATTTCACTTCATCACATCCCGCACTCTCTACCCAGGCTTTTCCGCCGTGCGCCCGCGCCACACCGCGCACAATGGCTAAGCCCAAGCCCGGTCCGCCGCCCTTGAAGGTAGTCGTGCCCGAAGAGTGGATGGCAGCGTGCCCCGCCTGATAAAACTTCTCGAAGACCAGTTCGTGATGCTCGGCATCCAGACCGATGCCTGTATCCCGCACCGCGATCAGGACTCCCTGCGCTTCATTCTCCATTTGAGCTGGGCGCGTGGACACGGTCACTTTGCCGCCGTCGGGCGTGTACTTGATGGCGTTGACAACCAGGTGATACAGCGCCTTGTGGATCAACGCCGGGTCGCCGTGGATGAGGGGCGTATCCGCTTCGGGAACGTGGACCAGTTCGATGGTCCGTTCGGAGGCGGCTTTTGATAATCCACTGATGATTTCAAGGATCAATTGCTTCAATAAGATCGGCGATGAACGCAAGACCAGGTCTTCGCTGTCGATGCGTGTGATATCCAGCATGGTGTTGACGACGGTATGCATGCGGTCGGTGCCTTTGACGATGCCGTCCGTCACCATGCTAAGCGTGGCATTCGCTTGAATCTCCGGCGAGGCGCTCAGTAGATTGGTGTAGCCTTTCAAGACCGTCATAGGCGTGCGCAGTTCGTGAGCCGCCACTTGGATGAACTCCAGCTTGTTGCGGTCGAGCTGGCGCAAGACTTTATTTGCTTTCTGCAAGTTGGCGATCATCATCTGGTCGTTCTCGCGCAGCCGGTCGAGCGTGATGCGGATGATATCCAGCGCCATGCGCGGACTGCGGCTGAGCATGGTTTCGAAATGCGGCTTGTCCATTTCGAGCACGGTCAGTTCAGAGATCGTGCGCACGGTCGCCGAACGCGGCGCATTCTGGATCAGCGCCATCTCGCCGACGAGGTCACCCCTGCCCACTGTGCGCAAGACCCGTTCTCCTTCCTGCTCGCTGATGTGTTTACTGACCGTGGCATTCCCGCTAGCGATCACGTAAAACATTTCTTCATATTTGCCCTCCCGGCATAGGACAAATTCCGCAGGGTAGGCGCGCACTTCGGTCAACGCCGCCATCTCCTGCAGTTCGTCATCAGCCAGCCCGTTGAACGCCGTTTTCAACAGGGCGATTTTGTCGAGGGTTTGTGCCATGTTCATCAGAGCCAGTATAACCACCTCACCGCCCGCTAAATATTGCTCTTGAATGATAAATTCCACCGCTTTTGTAGGCGAATTTGACGGAAACCACAGAAAAAATACGCACTTAATATCCGACCACCTCACTACTCAGGTATAATTGTCCTCATGCAAACAGACGTCAAAAACATTATCGGTGTACGGTTTACCCCCATCGGCAAGATCTATCACTTCGACTCTTCCGCCCTGCCTGACCTTCAAAAAGGCGAGCACATTATTGTAGATACCTCCCGAGGACGTCACCTCGGCGAAGTCGTGCAGATTTTAGAAGAAGCTCCCCCTCGCCCCGAAGGCGGCTGGAAATCCGTCGAGCGCCGCGCCACCCCGCGCGACCTGCTCCTCCAGCAATCCTGGCGCAACAAACAGACCGAAGCCATGATTAACTGCCGCGCGCGCGCCTCAGAGTTGGGGTTGCTCAACACCATCAAGGTCGTCGCCGCCGAATACAACTACGATGGCTCGCGCCTCGCCTTCCTTTTCAGCACCGAACAGGAAGAAAAGGTGGACCTCAAATCCCTGCGCAAAGACATGGCAGATATCTATACCAACACGCATATCGAGATGCGCCAGATCGGTCCGCGTGATGTGGCAAAACTTATCGGCGGTATGGGCGCTTGCGGAATCGAAACCCGCTGCTGCTCCAAATTCCTCACCGATTTCTCCCCCATCTCGATCAAGATGGCAAAAGAGCAAGGCATCTCCCTCACGCCCGATGAGATCACCGGCATGTGCGGACGCTTGCGCTGTTGTCTCATCTACGAATACGAGCAATATGTCGAAGCCCGCAAGACATTGCCGAAACGCAACAAGCGCGTGGTCACCCCCAAGGGCGAAGGCAAGGTCATCGACGTCATCCCGATGAGCGAAAAGGTGACTGTGTTGATCGAAGTCGAAGGCGAACGCCCGCAGCAGCACACCTTCACGCGCGAAGAGATCCAACCGTGGGATGAACTCGAAGCCTTGCGCCGAAAATCCGAAGCGCCCTGCGATCGTCACGAAGGCGGCGGCTGCACCTGCGGCAAGGCAAAGCCAAGAAAAAATGACCGAGCAAACTAAACGCTGGGACGTTCAACAAAAAATTCTGGTCATTCTGGCTCACCCTGATGATCCAGAATTTTTTTGTGGCGGTACGCTCGCCAAGTGGTCGTGCGAAGGTCACACCATTCAATATCTTCTTCTGACCTGCGGCGACAAAGGTTTCAACCCCACTACCACGCCAGATATGACGCCCGAAAAGTTGTGCGGGATTCGTCACCTCGAACAAGCCGAAGCCGCCAGGTTGATCGGTGCCCAACCGCCTCTTTTCATGGACCTGCCAGACGGATACCTCATCCCAGACCTGAATCTCCGCCGAGATGTGACACGCGAAATCCGCAGGCACAAACCCGATATCCTCGTCACCTGCGATCCGCAAAATCTCTTCGCCATGTACGGCATCAACCATCCCGACCACCGCGCCTGTGGACAAGTCGTGCTCGATGCCGTTTTTCCCGCCGCTGACAACCCCGTCTACTTCCCAGACCTGCTTGCTCAAGGCATTGAACCCCACATGCCCAAGGAAGTCTGGTGCTCGCTCACCAACCAGCCCAATACCACCGTCGATGTAACAGATACCTGGGATGTCAAACTGCAAGGCATCCTCCAACACAAGTCGCAAGTGCAGGATGCGGATAAGTTGATCGAACGCATGAAATCCCGAAGAACCGAAGATAGCACGGATGATAATCCACGCTATGAAGAGAAGTTTAGAGTCATTAAGTACAGTTAACCGCCAAGAGCGCGAAGAACGCAAAGACTCTTAATTGGTTTTCTTAGCGACCTTAGCGCGCTTCGCGGTTAAAAAAGGAGCCCCCATGAACCCCTTCCTCAAACAAGCCCAAGAACTCTTCCCTTACACCCAAGCCATGCGGCGTGACTTTCATAAGCACCCCGAACTCGGCTACAATGAAATCCGCACTGGCGGAATCGTTGCTAAAGAGCTTGAAGCCCTCGGCATTGAAGTGACCAAAGGTGTCGGCAAAACAGGCGTAGTTGGTTATCTCGAAGGCGCCAAGCCGGGTCCCACCATTTTGCTGCGCTTCGATATGGACGCCCTACCGATCACTGAAGATACTGGTGCTGAATACACCTCCGAGAATCCCGGTGTGATGCATGCCTGCGGGCACGACGGTCACACTGCGATTGGTCTGACCGTGGCAAAGATATTGAACGAACGGAAGAACGAACTGGCGGGCAATATCAAATTCTGTTTCCAACCTTCTGAAGAAGGTACCAACGGCGAAGATGTCGGCGGCGCGTTGATGATGATGCGCGACGGCGTGCTGGAGGGTCCCAAAGTGGAAAAGACCCTTTCCATGCATTTGTGGAACGATAAACCGCTTGGCTGGGTCCACGTAGCGGAAGGTCCCGTTATGGCAGGCGCGGACTTGTTCAGCATCAAACTGACTGGCAAGGGCGGTCATGGTGCCCAACCCGAAATGACCATCGACCCCATTGTGTGTGCCTCGCAGATCGTCACGGCATTGCAGAGCATCGTGGCACGCAATGTCGAACCGCTTAAACCCGCGGTTATTAGCGTCACCACCCTTCACTCGGGTACGGCTTTCAATATCATCCCGCAGACGGCGGAATTGGGCGGCACCATCCGCACCTTTGAGCCAGCGGTTCGCAACAAAGTACATGAACGTTTTGAACAGATCGTCCGCAGCACGGCTGCCGCGGTGGGCTGTGAAGCGGAGATCACCATCAAACAGGTCACTGCGCCGGTCATCAACAACGACAAAGTTGCAAGCAGCGTCTTGGGTTCGGCGCAGACTCTCTTCCCTCAAACCGAGATCGCTGGCAATCAATATCTCACCATGGGCGCTGAAGACATGGGCTATATGCAGGAAAAAGCCGACGGCTGTTATTTCTTCGTCGGCTCTGCCAATGCGGAAAAAAATCTCAACTACAACCATCATCATCCCAAATTTGACTTTGACGAAAACGCGCTCGTCAGCGGTGTAGCGTTGATGGCGTCTGCCGCCGCCGATTTATTGAAAGGCAAATAACTTGACAAAAAAACTTTCCGCGCTTCTTCTCCTAACGTTTTGGCTGGGTGCCTGCGCTTCAAACCCCAGCACCGCCTCAGTCGAATCCACCCAACCGGTCGGCGAGGTTATTGCGACAGAAGCGGCGGAGACATCTCCGGCTGAGTCCGCGCCGACAGGAAATAGCGAACAGGCTCCGGCGGGGCGCGAAGCGGTCGTGTCCGATTTCGAGAATGAAGTCACGGTGAAAGCCACGTCAGATAGTGAGTTCATCCCTGCTGAAAAAGGTTTTGTCCTTCAACAAGGCGGGAGTTTGCAGACCGGCGATAGCAGCCGCGCGCGGTTGGATTTGATGCCCGAAGGCACTATCATCCGCGTTGCGCCGAATTCCGCCTTTACGCTGCCCGAGATCACAGAAACGGACGGCGCGCCCAAGACCAGCATCCAATTGTTCTTTGGGAAAATCTTCGTGCTGCTGAATGGCGGCTCGCTCGATGTGCAGACTCCATCGGGTGTGGCATCTGTGCGCGGAAGTTTATTGAGTGTTAGCTATGACCCTGAAACCGGGCGGGTTCAGGCTGCTTGCCTTGAAGGTCACTGCACCCTTGAGAATGAGAACGGCGAAGAAGTGGAACTTGAAGAGGGCGAATCTGCATACGTTGATGAAGAAGGCAATGTGGAAGAACTGGACGGCATCGATCAAGATGAAGTGCAGGATTGGCTGGATGAAGCCCCGGAGTTGGATGGCTTTTTAGAAGAAGTTCCAAACCCTGAAAGCTACCCTAACTTTGAAGAGTTCGATAATTACGAATTCGACCCTTCGACTTATTATGAAGAACAATCTACAGATGACGGCAGCTCCCAGTTCTATGATGAAGAAAGCCTGCCCGGCACGCAGGAACCGAACGGTGAGGTCCCAACCGATGAGCCTGCCCCAGGCGATAACTCAGAAAGCACTCCACCACCCACTGATGATGGCGGCACTGGCAGTGGAGGATAAGCAATGAAACGCGCGGGCAAGTGGGCAGTTGGCATCCTTCTTACAGCGGCGACAGCAACGGCTGTGTTGACGACAGTCTCAGACCCCGGCGTGAATGCTCCCACAACAGTTTCTCCTATCTCGACGATTACTGAGATAAGTGAAATCACGGAGGAGGTCTCCGCTTCTCCTCAGGGCAGTTGCGGGTATCAATGGGCGTATCACGATGCGCCTGAATTGACCGAAGCTTTGGATGCTCAAGTCAAAGCCTTAAATCCCGGTACAAGCGCGCGCGTGGAATATTTCGGCGAAGATTGTGTGTATGCCGATGGCACATCCACGTTTGGCGCAATGGAAACGGATTTCTATGTCCGCTTACAAGTGGATGACCTAAGCAAAGAAGAGGAATTTGGGAACTGGGTCGCAGAGGTGATGGAAATTGTGACTCAAATCCCTCGCGCGGAATTATTGGGGAATTATGGCTTCGTGGAATTCACTTTCGAGAAAAGCGAAAACGAACGGGTTATCTTCCGCGTCCCCATCCAGCAATACAGAGACGAAGCGCAGGGAAAAACCGGCGCAGAACTGTTTCAAATGCTCTACAAACAGCCTTAACTATATCGCTCAAGCCGCCGGGTACGGCGGCTTTTTTATCCTTGACAACCGTCACGCCTTGGCATATACTTCGTTTAGTAATTACTAAACGTTCTAAAACAGAGGCGCGTATGGCAACCAAACTCCCCCAACTCAAGCAGGACTTCATTGAAAGCCTGAGCCAGATCAGCCGCTTTTGGGGCTTCCCCAAAGGGATGGGCGCGATCTTTGCCGTGCTGTATCTCTCCCCCAACCCGCTGGCGTTGGATGAGATCACGGCACAGACTGGTCTGACCAAAGGCGCCGTCAGCACCGAGGTGCGAACGTTGGCACGCATGGGGCTTGTCCATCGCTCGTCTAAACTCGGCGACCGCAAAGATTACTACGAAGCCGAAACAGATTTCTATACATCCATCCGCTCGATATTGAAGGAGCGCCAGAATAGCGAGTTCGACCGGGCGCTGCGCGGAGTAAGGGAAACGCTGGAGAAACTGGAATCAGGCTCGGTTTCAGGCGATGAGGCAGAGATCGCGTTCCTGTATGAACGTGTCAAGGCATTACAGGATTTCTTCAACGCCATCGACAGCCTGACGAACGCCGTCATCAAATTGGAAAGCCTTGGTTTATCGAACGTAAGCAAAATCCTTGGCGTTTTGAAATAAATTTTAGCCCGCTCAAGCCGCCGTCCTCAGCGACAGAATGCCAGGAACATCTTACTCAGTAGAAAGGAAAAACATGAACACAATATTCAGTTTTATTATTCAAGTCTTTCTTACGATCACACTCACATCGCTTATCGCAAGATACATCCGCCCTTACCTTAGCAAGGTACTGATCGACTTATGCGGCACAGAGGAACGCGCCCAATTTTGGACAGTCTTTTCCAACGTGCTTTTGATCGGTCTGCCAGGCATCCTTGCCCTGAATTACAAACCCGAAGCGACGACTCTCGAAGGAATGTTTTTCGAGATCGCCGGGAGAATTAGCGGCATGTTGGCAAGTTTCCTGTTTGCGCTGGTTTGTATAGGCATCGTTGTCTTGATCTTTGCCCTGTTCGTCCCGAGACCCGTCAAAGCGGAGGCAAAATGAGAATCGCAGTCACAGGCGCGTTCAGTTATTCAGGCAAGTACATTACAAAACGATTGCTCGAAAAAGGGGAAGATGTCATCACATTGACTAATCATCCAAACCGCCCCGATCCATTCAACGGGAAGGTAAAAGCCTTTCCCTTGAACTTTGCAAACCAAGCGGAGCTGGTCGAAAACCTGCGCGGCGTGGATGTGCTGGTCAACACATATTGGGTGCGCTTCGATAAAGGGAGAAACACGCAGCCCAAAGCGGTTGAAAATACGAGAGCGCTGGTAAATGCCGCTGTCAAAGCCGGAGTGAAACGGATCGTCCACATCAGCATCGCGAACCCTTCCGCCGATTCGCATCTTCCCTACTATTGGGGTAAGGCAGCCAACGAAAAAGCAGTGACCGACTCAGGAATGTCGTATGCGATCCTGCGCCCTACCGTATTAGTCGGCGGTGGCGAGGATATTCTGATCAATAACATCGCTTTCCTTTTGCGGCGTTTCCCGTTCTTCTTCATCCCCGGCGACGGTTCGTATGGCGTTCAGCCTGTGCATGTTGAAGACCTTGCAGGTCTCGCTGCAGACGCTGTGTACAGCAAAGAAAATTATGTGATCGATGCTGTTGGACCTGATTCTTATACATTCAAGGAATTGGTGAAATTGGTCGGGGATACCATCGGCGTAAAGAGACTGTTGATCTCCGTGCCTCCGCGTTTGGCGTTACTCGCTGCGCAATTTTTGAGTCTCTTTGTGAATGACGTCATCCTCACTCCCGAAGAAGTGGGCGGCTTGATGGCAAATCTATTGGTTTCCAAGGAGCCTGCCCGTGCCAGGACAGCATTCAAAGATTGGCTGAAAGAAAACCGGGAAACCGTCGGGAAGAATTACGCCTCAGAACTGGCAAGGCATTACTAATACAACCTACGTAAAACCCCAAGAGCAAGCCGCGAATTACGCGAATTTTTCAAACAATTCATGGCAATTTGCGACATCGTGCCCGAAGGGTAAATTCGCTGCAAAAGCTTTTGAACTGCGTAAGCCCTAATTAACGTAAGTTGCCACCTTGCTGAATTTTCGCCAGTTTTAACGCAAAGGCGCTAAGACACCAAGATTCAATGCTTTTTCTTTGCGACTTAGCGTCTTTGCGTTAAGAATCTCGATTGAAAACGGTTCAAGAAATAAAGGTAGCAATCTGAGTTAATTAGCTCACGCGGCAATCTGCACTACACCGACACAAGTTGGACTATCGATACAGCCGTAATATTTTTTCCCCACATTCGGTCCGCCGCGGTGGATGCGCAACACCATCATCTTGCCGCAGACCGGGCAACTGGGTACCGAGTCAATGAGTGAATCTGCCGACGGATTCTTGCCCACCTTCACCACCGCAAGCTGGAACAAAGCAATCAGATCGGTGGGTTCATATTTATCATTTGAAGGAATGTGTACCAGCGGAATACCCGCATCGGTGAACAACTCTGCCACAAATTTATCGGCTTCGCGCATCCCATCCTTCGATATGGATTTAACGATCTCCACCCCAAAAGATGGTGCGAAGGTTTTCGGGTCGCACAATAAAAAATCCACATGTTTGCGGAATATCTTGTTGAAGAAATGTACATTCTCGTTCGGGCGCACGATCATGAAGAGGTCCGTCAGCGCCACCTTCGGGCAAACTACATACCGGCTTCCCATCAAATCGTTCAACAAACGAAAAAGAGCCGCTTCCGTTTTGCTCAGGAAGGGCTCTCGTAATCTGTAGGGAAGTCGGCTGCTTTTCACCTCAGTCATGATTCGATTATACGTTAGGATCGACTCTTCGTACAGAATTTGGACTCAAGTTCCGCGCATCAATTTCATAACCTCGGGCTTGAGTGCGGCGTTACAGGCAATCCCCTCCCCGTGGGTGTGACCTTCCTCCCCGCTCCACGAGCCGAAGAATCCACCTGCCTCTTTCATGATGACCGGGTACGGTCCGCAATCGTACACGTCCATGCGCGGGTCGAGCGCCACCTCGGCACGCCCCGTGGCAACCAGCAGGTATCCGTAAGCGTCGCCCCATGTGCGCAGCAACGCATTCTTCTTTTCGAAACGCTGAACAATGTCGCTCATCTTCGCAGAAAGATGTTGAAAGTCTGAAGTCACCACACAGGCTTCTGAAAGTTTGCTCACACTCGAAACACGTGCGCGGCGTCCGTTCCACCAACAGCCGAGACCATCCGCTGCGGTCAGCATTTCATCCAAGGGCGGGAAGTATGTTGCGCCAACCTTCACCACACCTTCGATCTCCAGAGCGATCAACACACCGTAGAGCGGCACACCCTGCACAAACGATATCGTGCCGTCAATCGGGTCCACGATCCAACGGAATGGATGTCCATTCCCCTGCTCGCCGTATTCCTCCCCTACAATGGCATGACCCGGATAGTGCTTCTCTATCTCCGCGCGGACGAAGGCTTCCGCTTCGCAGTCGGCGATGGTCACCGGGTCATTATTGGCTTTGCGGTCTGGCTTGATGCCTGTGTTGAAGTACCTTAAAGTAATCTTCCCCGCGTGATACGCAAGAGAAGTGGCAAATTCGAGGTAGGGTTGAAGGTTCATAATGGACTGGGTAGTTGATTTCCTTCCGATCAATATAGGTAACGTGTCACCGCACGACGAGATTTGTCTTTTTATCCGCCACGGAAATGGTGGCGACCGTTCCCGAATTGAATGCCAGATAATCCGCTTCAACGCCATCACTGAAGATAATCCCGTTTTCGGGCATTTCCGAATGGATGACAAGCGGAGAAGCAGGCGTAGCGTACCCAAATACGATGCCAGCTTGAGAAGACTTGCTAACGAAAGGTTCGCGTACTACGTAAGTAAGTTTTTCCTCCCCCCAGTCAAATCGTACAGGCGATAAACTGCCAACCGAAGAAGAACCGGCAAGGATACCGTTCGCCATGTTAAACATGCTGCTCAACCATCCTGTTGAGCCGATACCAGTCGAAACAATAACGCCGCTAGATGATTGACGCTCACGCCTGCCTTGCGTTTCTATGACATATCGGGCAGAGACGTGCGACTTGACGCCGACAAAAAAATCATTGAACGCCAGTAGGGATTGTCCATCGTTCAAATCTACTTTTGCCATGGTGATCTGCCTGGCTTTGACCTGCCCCTTCAGGACGTTCTTTACCGCTGAAATCGCAGTGGAAACATTGAAGGGTAAAAGGACGCCGTCAATCGTTGTCGGGTCGGGGTTGACAGCAACGAGTGGCTGCCCACTCAAATATTTAGCCGTGTTGGCTACCAACCCATCAATGCCAATGGCAACCACCAGGTCCGTTTCTGAAAAAAGAAAATTTGGCAGCATGCCACGTTCTATCTCGTGAACCTTTAGAAAGGTCTGCAAGTCAGAACGCAGGGACGCGACCGCCTGATAGTACAGGTCGTGCTCCTTTTGATACAGGTCAAAATTTCCACCCCCATGTTCAAGGTAAAAGCGAGCCTGTCCAACAGTATTAAACCGATCCACCAACCCTTCCAGGCGGGTGCGTCGCGTGACCAGAATGATTTTCTCGAACATCAGGGCTTACTTCTCGGGCTTGCTGTTGGGTTTATCTGTTTCCTGCATGAGAAGCTGCAATAACTCAGGCGAGATATTCAAATTACCGATCTTGGCGGCATTTCGGGCAAGTTCCTTGAATGCCATGCCCACCAGTAAACGCGGTTCAGTGGATTGAACTGCCAACATTTCAAGAACCGCAGGGTCAAGGTTCTTGAAAGCTTTCAGCGAAGCTTCCATAACATATGCTTGAACATCCGCTTCTGTGCGGGAATTCTCAGCGTGGGAGGTGACCAGCTTCTTGCGTTCATT
Organism: Chloroflexota bacterium; assembly: GCA_016191955.1. Taxonomy (GTDB): domain Bacteria; phylum Chloroflexota; class Anaerolineae; order Anaerolineales; family Villigracilaceae; genus Villigracilis. The sequence continues at coordinate 12,366 of JACPVC010000038.1, read as the reverse complement.
CTCCAGATCGATCTGTCCACTCAACTGAGTTTGGCGCACTTCCTGTTGCTTCCTCTCCACCACAAGATCAGCTTCCACCTTTGTTTCACGAATCTGGCGCTTTTTCTCTTCCACAGCGATTTCAGTGCTTAATTCGTTTTCCTTAATGCGACGTTCCTGTTCCACCGCGGCATTGCGGCGGTCGTAAATAGCCTGATCTGCACTACGCATCATGGCTTCACGCGATTCGGCTTCAAGCGCACGGGCAACCTCTGGCACCGGTCGGATCGCCTGAATGGCAAGCGCCATGACTTCAACACCCAATGATTTCAAAGAGTCGCTCGATTTCAGCTTTTCCAACACCCCTGCCGCCACAGACTCGGAAGATTTAATTGAATCGCGCAGGGGAAGTTTCTGAACCTCCGCACGAACCATCACTTGCAAGAGGTTGATCAAGCGTTGCGATAATTTCTGGGGGTCATCGGTTATATAACGAGTAGGCAGGGTATCCACTGTATAGTTCAGCAGGGAAGCGACCAGTTCTGGGTCAAAGATACGATACGTCAATTCCCCCTGCACCGTGATCGGTTGATAATCCTGACTCAATTCATTGAAGATAAATGGGACATCCGAACTGCCGATGGGAACCACAACAATGGATGAAGATGGCTTGAAGTAGAAGAAGGATAATCCCGCTCCAGCTCGGCGTTTTCGCCCACTGGCATAATGAATTACAAAATATGTTGGGTTTACCTTGATATAGTTAATTCCAAACACAATAACGCCTCCTGCCTATTAGGGTTTATTTCGGATTGTAACATTGTTCGAAAAGAGATATTCCACTTTGAATGAACGCACCTGGTCTAACGCGGCATTCCTACTAGGGAAGCATCCAACCAGGCAGCATAATCAAAGGAAGCAGATTTTCCGGAGTCAACTTCGAGAATAAAACGAATAATTACACCATCGAGATGATCGGGGATGGGAATTTCCCAATCATAGGTCTTGCCATCCATGAAATCCTGCATCTCGCCTAGCAGCACAGCCTTTTCGATCTCGCTCTCATAATAATAAACACGATAGACCAATCCGTCACTGTCAAATGGGATCTCTTTATTTGTATTTATGTGCCCAACCCTGGCAACAAAGACATCATCCTTATGCAACGGAAACGGAAGCCCGAACGTACCAGTCACACGACTATTTTCCCGATGAGGATACGCGATCAAAACGAGATTCTCCCTTGAACGATCTTCCACTGGCGGGGTTATCAGCCAGCCGACATACGAGGTCTCGAATAATTTCATGTATTCCAACGGGTTATAAATGGTGGGGTCTTCATTAAACTGAAGAGGGGTCGTAAGCTCGTCAAACGTTCCGTAATCCGTTACAACATACCAAAACACATTATCTGAATTATTTGCTTCCCTCACAAAATCAAATAGTACAACAGGCGTTGGAGTTGATGTTGATGTTGGTGTTCTCGTCTTTGTTGGCGTTAAAGTATGTGTGGGCACATCCGTATCCGTTAGCGGGATGGGAGTAAATGTGTCAGTTGGGCTTGGAGGGACAGGTGTTTCAGCAGGTACAAAATATCGATAACCAAGGAATAGGAAAATAAGAAAGACAATCCCTGCGCCGCCACCTACGGCAGCCATCGTAAGCCAACGGGCAGCATTTCCATTTCGCGGGCGGACGGGTTTCGCATTTTGGACAGGGATGGGAATGTTCATCAACACATTGAGGTTGTGTTGTGTCACCTGCGAACCCGCCTTGTCGCCAATCGTGTTCCGCATATCCAATGCCTGCTTTAGAAATCCCTGCGCCTCGCCCTTCATTCCAAGGCACATGGAACGAGTGCCCATTTGGTGCAGCACCCAGCCTTCCAGATTCTTATCCATGAGGGCGCGCGCTGCCATGCGCAACAGGTCCAATATCTTCATCCAGCGCTGCCATTTTTTCTGCAAGATGGAAATACGCTCCAGCGCCTTCCCCAACTTCACCACTTGAGGCCATTGCTTCTTCTCGCCCACGCGTTGGAGCAAGTGGTACAGAAGGTCAGATGCTTGATCCACCAGCATATCCTGCGGACCCGTCTGCAGCCAGTTCGTGAAATGATTGACGAGCGCGTCTTCCCAATCTGTCAAATTCCATAATTTACCAATGGCAGACGCCGCATCACTGCTTAAGCTCAGGTTTGGTCCCTGCTCAGAAATGAATCCACGTGCGACCAATGACTTCATTTCCACTTCAAAATTCGGAACGGGAATCATCTTCAACATGTGCTCACGCGTCAATGCAAAGCCGCCCGCCACCGCCAGCAAACTGAATATCTTCTTCTGTGTGTCATTCGATTTTTGGATCGCCATCTCCACCGTCGGCGATTGGGTGCGGGTTGTCGTCAGCTTTTGGAATGCCTGGGAGACGGATAAACCATCCTCCCGAATCATCGAGGCGGTTTGTAAAATCCGCAGCGGATGTGCGAGAAGCACCCTGCATATTTGTGCGGCAACCGGTTTCTCATCCTCTGTGAGGGCACGTCTCAACTCCTGCTGAAAAAGTTGTACAGCCATATCCTCGGGCAAGCCGTCCAACGAAATTGCCTGACCCTCTCCCCACAAGGCACGCTCCGTAGATGCAAGGATGAATATACTTTGTGGCATGGCGTCCAAAACAAAAGCCGCATCCTCCCGGCTCAAGGTGAGATCATCCAAAATGATCAATGCCCGAACCTTATTCAAACGCGAGCGGACCTCGTCATCGTCAGGCTTTTGATCAATGGGGCTTACAAAAAATGAATCGTAGATATTTTGCAAGAGATCGTCCCGCGCATCTCCACGCACTACCATATAAATAACCCCGTCTGGATATTTTTTTGCATCCACAGCATGGGCTGCTTTTCGTAACAACGACGTCTTACCAATGCCGCTTTCGCCAAACACAGTTACAGGCATCGACGACTGGATGGCATGGGTCAAGGCTTCCATTTCAGAAACCCTATCTAACAACTCCGGAAAATTACGCGGGCGCAAATTCACCGGTCTGGTACGCGGTTCGGCTGGCGGACGAGGCGGCACAATATTCACAACTCCCCCGTTCGGGTTATTGACAACGATGTTATGGTCACCGACGACCAAATTCCCACTAAAATTTCCCTGAACATTTACATCGACATTTTGCGGTGTGGTCATGGCAGCACTCTCCGGCGCTATAGATGAGTAGACAGTAATTTATGAAGAAGCTCTTCTTCTTCCGTTTTGTTTGATAACACTCCATCCAACCAGGCGGAACGAAGACTCAACAAAATTTCCCCAAACCGCGGGCCCGGCTGTAAACCTAGTTTCTTCAAGTCATCCCCCGTCGTGTGCGGTTTGACGTGTCGCCAGATCGAAATATAACTCAGCAGCGCATTTTCACGCGATACAAGATACACCGCATAGATGGAAAGCAAAGGTAGCTTCTCCAACGCATAAGTCCATTCGCTTGGCTTGGCGCCAAACAGATGCACCAAACTTCGCTTCAACTGCGCCGCTGCCCACACAGACAAGGTCAACTCGTTCGTGAAATCCAAGCGGTTCGAGATCGAGATCACATCCTCCTCAGATAAATCCATGAACCAGAGCATATACCCCATCGTCCTCCGATCTGCCGGAATATCAAGCTGCATATCCATTTCGAGATACTCCGCCCAATCCTGTGCGAACTCCGGCATCTTCGGATGAATAACATCCAATATCCCCAGACTGGCTACGCGCAACATGGTGAGTGCTGCATGGCCTTCGTCCAAAATTAAATCCAGTTCATGCCGAATCCGCTCTCCGCTCAATGAGTGCAATACCTTCAGCGCTTCAGGGTTGATCTGGTCTACCGTTGAAGGCACAATGGAAAAGGAATAGCGCCCTTCGTAACGGATAGCGCGGAAGATGCGGGTTGGGTCGTCAAGAAATGATTTGGGATGAAGAGCGCGGATCACACCCCGCCCGAGATCTGCCTGCCCTTTCAGTGGGTCGAGGATTTCGCCGAAGCCTTCCCCACCCAGGCGGACAGCTATTGCATTAATCGTGAAGTCGCGGCGGCGCAAGTCATCTTCAATAGTAGATGGCGTGACATTTGGAAGCGCGCCGGGCTTTTCATACACTTCTTTCCTTGCCGTGATAAGGTCAACGAAATCCGTTGACTCTGGTAGGTACCAAATAGCCGTGTTGAATTTGAAATGTGGGGTAAGTTTTCCACCGTAAGTTTCAACGAGTTTTTTTCCCAATGCAATCGCATCGCCTTCGACGATGACATCCAAGTCGTTGATGGGTCTGCCGAGCAACAAGTCGCGGACAGAGCCGCCGACAAGGTAGCAGGACATGCTCAGGGTCTCCGCTAGGTTGGCGATGTTCGAGAGTGTGGTCAGCTTTTCGGACGGGATCAAGCTTGGGTCCCGCAGGAGGCGGAGCATGTCATCCTTTTGCATAAATTCAATTTTACCCTTATAATCCGGCGCATGTTGATGAGGCAGATAATGAAGGTTGACGAATAATGGAATGGATCAAAAAACGGTTACCAAATCAACAAGAAACCCAGGCTGTGTTTGGGTTTCTTGTTTTTGCCATATTTACATGGTCGATTCGCGGTTTTCTTTACAAACTTCCTTCCTTCTTGTTGTATTATGACATAGGGGAAATCCTGGGGGTTTTTTGTTATATGATGGCATTTTCCCTTTTTGAAAGCCTTGTCCTGATGGGGATATTGCTTTTCATTGCAGGAATCTCAGGAGAATGGTTGGTGAAAGGTTTTTCACATAAGTCCGGGTTGGTTATATTGGTCGTGGGAATCGCCATGATCTACTTTCAGAATTCATTATCCTCCAAACTTCCTACATTGACCGGGTTGGCAGCCAGCGCAGCTTTTGTTTTATTCATCCTGGTTGTTTTTGAAGTTTTGCTTTTGAAGTTCGAGTCTTTACAAACGATGTTCAATAATATTCTGGAAAGATTTTCGGTTTTTTCGTATTTTTACGTTCCATTGGGACTCATTGGTTTTGTTGGCGTCATTATTCGAAATGTAATTTAAAGCGTTCCCATGAAAAATAATCGTAAACTTTTATCCCGTAGGGATTTCTTGAAGATCGCCGCCTCCGTTCCTGCTGCGTATCTGGCGAACGGTTTGGCATCCGGGTTGAAAAAGCAAAAAGATTCACAACAACCCGGCGTGATCATCCTGGTATTCGACGCATTATCCGCGGAGAACATGTCGTTATACGGCTATCCCCTCCAGACCATGCCTAACCTGGAGCGATTCGCCGAAAATGCAACCGTTTATCATCAGCACTATTCAGCGGGAACATACACAATTCCAGGTACGGCGTCCTTATTGTCCGGGCTTTACCCCTGGTCTCATCGCGCGCTGGCATTAGGCGCGGGCGGAGTGAGCGACGAACATGCAGAGCATCAACTGTTCGCGTTATTCAAAGAGACTCATGCGTCCATCGGCTATTCGCAAAACAAATATTCAGATAATCTCCTGTATCAGTTCGATGAATATTTGGATACTCATATCCCATCCGGAGCGTTCGATTATGAAAACCGGATATTCCATGACCTGCCAATGTTCAGGAATGATGGGCGGGTGGCATTCTCCAGCTTTGATGACAACATCATTCGCACCGGTGAAGGATTTGACGCGTCGTTATTCTTTGGTCCAATGCTCCGGTTTATGAATTTAGCATTACAGACGAGGAATAACAGAAAATTTAGAGGTCAGTATCCGGACGGTCTGCCGGATGCCGCTGAACAATTCTTGTTGTCAGATTTGGTGGACGGAGCGATTGAAAAGCTGGGGGAGTTACAGGAACCATCCTTGTCCTATTTTCATTTCCATCCGCCTCATCACCCCTACAGACCTACGGCGAAATACGCCGGCAAACTTTTCAGCGTCTTTGCACCATTGGAAAAACCTGTTCACCCGTTATCGAGCGATAAACGTACCTATGTCAATATGCGCCGCAATAGGCAGGCATATGATGAGTATCTTTTATCCTGGGATGAAGAAACGGGGAGATTGTTCGACTTTTTACGATCATCGGGCCTGATGGATAACAACTATGTGATCGTTACATCCGATCATGGCGAGATGTTCGAGCGTGGAGAAATCGGGCATTTTACGCGATTAATGTACTCTCCGTTAATCCACATCCCCCTGCTTATCTCGCGGCCAGGTCAATCGAGGCGCGAGGACGTGTTTTCCCCTACGAGTTCCACGGATATACTCCCGTCTTTGTCTCAGGAAATATTCAATTCCGTCCCTTCCTGGGTGGATGGAAAAGCCCTGCCCAGCATGGGGGGCGAGCCGGATCCGGATCGCTCCATATATACAATTGATGCGAAAAAGAATTCGGCTTTTGCTCCATTAAGCGAGTTTTCGATGGCACTTACCCGGCAAAATACCCGTCTGATTTACTATCAGCATCCGGGTTATAGCCAATTCGAATACTATGACCTTGAGGAAGACCCGGAAGAAATGAGCGACATTTATTCACTGCAGCCGGCGATGGCGTTACAGATGCAGGAAGAAATGTTACAAAAGTTGGACGAGGTCAATCGGCATTACAGGAAATAGCCTTACTATCATCCTTTTGCATAAATTCAATTTTGCCCTTATAATCTGGCGCATGTTGATGAACTCGAACCCGTCCCCTAGAATGCAAAATGCCTCCAGGTCTGGCTAGGTTCACTTTCGTGCGCCCAAACGGCTCCCAGACTTGGTGAGCCGTTTTTTATTGGACAATGGACAGTAGACGATGGACAATAAGAACCTGATGATTCATGAATTGACAGAACACATGCATGCGTTGGTAAAGTCAAAGGGCTGGTACGAGGCAGATAGCAAACGCCCACAGACTCCGCGTAATCTGGCGGTATCGCTTTCAATTGAAGCGGCTGAGATATTGGAGCATTTCCAGTTCACCGACGAGATCAAAGACCGTGAGGAATTGGGTAGTGAATTGGCAGATGTGATGTTGTATCTTTTGCAACTGTCTTCGGTCTCCGGTATTGACTTGGAAGACGCAGTGTTGAAGAAGATCGAAGTCAATAAGGGAAGAAGTTGGGACGCGGATGGAAAGTAGACAAGGAAACAGGTAAACAAGTAGGTAGACATGAACATAACAGTATTTGGCGGCGCACAGCCGAACGAAGGAACACCCGCATATGAAGAAGCGCGTGAATTAGGCGTGCTTCTCGCTCAACGCGGACATGCCGTCTTGACTGGCGGCTATATGGGCACAATGGAAGCAGTCTCACGCGGCGCACATGAAGCCGGCGGGCATGTCGTCGGTGTGACATGCATCGATATTGAAGAGTGGCGCAAGACGAAGCCGAATCAATGGGTAAAAGAAGAAAGACGAATGAAGACTCTCATAGATCGGCTGAACGCCCTGATCGAAGGCTGTGACGCGGCGATGGCACTCCCCGGCGGCGCCGGCACGCTGACCGAAATCTCGCTGATGTGGAATTTGATGATCGTGGAGTCTTTGCCCCGGAGGCCGTTGATACTGATCGGGCGGGGTTGGCAGTCCACGTTCGATCAGTTCTTCGGTGAGTTTGAAAGTTATATGTCCACGACGCATAGAGGCTTGTTATACTTTGCGGACGATGTGAAAACTGCTGTGAACTATTTGGGATAAAAATGTAGGGGCGGCGCTGCGCAGCGTGCCGCCCAATAAATAATAATTACAAGGGCGAGGAGACCTCGCCCCTACAACGAGACAAACGAGGTCAAAATGGCAGAAGAAAAATTACCCACCCGGGCGGAAGACTTTTCCGAATGGTACAACCAACTGGTCCTGCGCGCAGACTTGGCGGACTACGCCCCCGTGCGCGGATGCATGGTGGTCAAACCGTATGGCTGGGCGCTTTGGGAAAATATCTGTTCGTGGCTGGACACCGAATTTAAGAAGACTGGTCACGTCAATGCGGCGTTCCCCACCCTCATCCCGATGTCGTTCTTTGAAAAAGAGAAGGAACACGTCGAAGGCTTTGCACCGGAGTTGGCAGTCGTCACCCACGGCGGCGGACAGCAACTCGAAGAGAAGCTGGCAGTCCGTCCTACGTCTGAAACCATCATCGGTCACATGTATTCGAAGTGGGTCAAATCCTGGCGCGACCTGCCACTCTTGATCGTGCAATGGGGCTCAGTCATGCGTTGGGAATTGCGCACCAAACTCTTCCTGCGCACCGCCGAGTTCTACTGGCATGAAGGTCACACGGCGCACGTCAGCGAAGAAGAAGCCAAAGAGGAAATGTATCGCATCCTCGATATTTACGAACGCTTCTGTCTTGAAGAAGCCGCCATCCCTGTCTTCAAGGGCACCAAGAGCGAGACCGAACGTTTCGCAGGCGCACAGATCACCACATCCATTGAAGCGATGATGTGGGACAAGCGCGCGTTGCAGTCTGGCACATCCCACTACTTCGGCGACAACTTCGCCAAGGCGTTCGAGATCCAGTTCCTCAACAAAGACAACAAACTGACCTACGCCCAAACTACTTCGTGGGCGATCTCATCCCGCATCATCGGCGCGATGATTATGGTACATGGCGACGACAACGGACTCGTCCTGCCTCCGCGCCTCGCGCCTATTCAAGCTGTTGTTGTGCCTATCTTCAAGAACGATGCTGAAAAAGAAAAAGTGATGGAAGTTGCCGACCGCCTCTTCGCTGAACTGAAGACTGCGGGCGTGCGCGTGAAGTTTGACGACCGTGACAATGTTTCCAGCGGCTTCAAGTTCAACGATTGGGAAATGCGCGGCGTGCCCGTCCGCGTGGAGATCGGTCCCAAGGATGTGGAAAAAGGAACCGTCGCCCTCGCCCGCCGTGACAAACCGGGTAGAGAAGGAAAGGCTTTCGTCTCACAGGAAGGCTTGGCAGACACCGTCAAGAACCTGCTGACCGACGTACAAGCCTCCCTGCTCAAGCGCGCCACCGAATACCGTGACTCGAACATCCACGATGTAACCGATTTTGAAGAGTTGAAGAAGGTTGTTCAAGACGGCTGGGCATTCGCCTACTGGTGCGAATCCACCGAATGCGAAAAGAAGGTCAAGGAAGAAGCCAAAGCCACCACCCGCAACATCCCCTTCAACCAACCCGAAGGAGAAGGCAAGTGCGTGGTCTGCGGCAAGCCTTCCAAACGCAAGGTGTATTTCGCAAGAGCGTATTAATCATCATGTCATTGCGAGGGTGGTGTTCTTCCACCCGAAGCAATCTCCCTGTTCCAGGGGATTGCTTCGTCGCAAAGAGCAAGAGCGCTCCTCGCAATGACATAAATAACCCATGCCCGCAATCGACCTCTCCCGCCTCCGCAAGCAAGCCAACCGTTTGGCAGATTTCTTCTTTCTGCCGGACGAGTTCATGAAGCATTTGCGCGAGATATTGGAGTTCTACGTCAATTACACGCTCCGCACAGTTGAAAACGTCGCCCCTGGCTCGAACCTTAAAACCTATCGTACGCCCCCCGCGGTACTAACTCAAATCCAAAACGAACTACGCCTCAAGGCAGAAGAAAACCCGCACTTCGCCCTCGAACTCGCAGACGTGCTTTGGGATGAAGGCGCGCTCGAAACGCGCCTGCTCGCCTCATACTTACTTGGGCGCATCCCGCCACAGGAAGAACGCCTGCTCCCCCGCATCACCGCATGGACACAGCAGATCCGCGACCCTGAAGTCCGCGCGGCGCTGCTTACCACCAGTCTCACCCGCATGCGCAAGGAAACGCCGAATCAATTCCTTGCCCTCGTGCGCGAATACCTGCACCCCGAACGAAGCCGCTCATGGTCGAACGGCGTCCAAGCCCTCATCCCCATGATTGCGGACTCCAGCTTCGAAAACCTGCCCGCCATCTTCGACATCGTCGAACCCGTCATCGAAGAGGCGCCGTCCACACTGCAAAACGATCTCACCGATCTCATCGTCACACTCTACCGCGCCTCGCCCAACGAGACCATCTTCATGCTCAAACACGTTCTCGGCACCACCGAGAATCAAATGACCTCCGTCACATTGCGGCGCATCTCGCCAGACTTCCCGCCGCCCCTGCAAAAAGAACTGCGCGACCTGCTCCGCCCGCAGCCGCTCATCCGTCCCAAGCCCATCGAGCCGGATGACTTCGTCGATGAAACCGCCATTATCGAAGCAAAGCCCGCGCGTACGCCGAGAAAAAAGAAAATGGACAATTCAAGAATTATCTATTTACACGGCTCCGACAGCAACAGTCAAAGCGGCAAAGCCCGTCAGTTCGCCGAAAAATTCCCCGGCATGGTCACGCCCGATTTCACCGGTGAGTTCGAAGAACGCATGGCGCAACTCAAAAAGATTTTGGGACGCAAGAAAGGCTGGACGATCATCGGCTCATCTTTGGGCGGATTAATGGGAACGGTCTTCACCTGCAAACATCCGACTCAAGTGAAGAAGTTGATTCTGCTCGCCCCTGCCCTGCTGACGGAACCCTTCGGCTCCTATCTTAATCTCGAGCCTGTTTCTGTTCCAACGATCATTATCCACGGGACGGCGGATGACGTCGTTCCGCTCGAAGCAGCACGCGAGGTCGCCGAGAAGTTATTCACCAACCTGAAATACATTGTCGTGGATGATGGTCATCGCCTGCAAGAGGCGTTCAAGGAATTGGATTGGGAAGAGATTTTGAAGGCAGACGATGGACCATAGACAATGGACGGTGGAAAGGCTATAACACCCCTTCGGGGTTGTGCCTTCGAATTTTCCAAACTAGAATCATGTCATCCCTTCGGGATTGCTCTTGTAGGTCAGGCTTTCAGCCTGACTTTTTTCATTCCAACCTATGGCGGGGTTGCAAACGCACCCTACAGACAAGCCTAACCCCGAAGGCGTCGCGTGGCGACAGGTGATAAGATTGTAGAAATTCAGCGAAATAAAAAAAACCGAAAGGATGAAATAGCCCATGACTGTCAAACAACACATCTATTGGCACACCACCGTCCAAATGCCAGATGATTCAAATCTCGTGCCCATCCCTGCCAAAGTGGATGTGGCAATCATCGGTGGCGGGTACACAGGTTTGAGCGCGGCGCGGACGTTGGCGAAGAACGGCATAAATGTCGTTGTACTGGAGGCGGAAACCATTGGCTGGGGCGCGAGTTCCCGCAACGGCGGCATGACATTAACCGGACTGAAACCAGCCATGCAAACGGTCATCAAAAATTATGGGCGGGATTTGGCGAAAGAGTTATTCCAATGTTCACTCGATTCGGTAAATATCGTCGAGCAGATCGTCAAGGAAGAAAACATCGACTGCGGCTTTGCGCGAACGGGTCACTTGCTGACGGCAAATAAGCCCAAGCATTACGAGTCGCTGCTAGGCGAAGTGGACTTCATGGCAAAGGAGTTCAATCACAACGTACGACTCGTCTCGCCGAAAGACTTACGCTCAGAAATCGGCACGGACATCTATCACGGTGCGCTGGTGGACGAGGTCAGCGGCGGGTTGAACCCGGCTCAATTTGTGGCGGGGCTGGCGGGTGCGTCAGCCAGGGCGGGGGCAACGCTTTGCGCGCGAGCGCGAGTCACCAAAATCGAGCGGAGAGAGAGGCGGTTCTACATCCAAACAGAGAGAGGGGATGTTGAGGCTGAGTCTGTTTTGGTGGCGACGTCTGGTTATACGGGAAGCGCTACGAAGAGATTGCAAAAGAAAATTATCCCCATCGGGTCGTTCATCATTGCGACGGAACAGCTTTCGGATGAACTTGCAAATGAACTCAGCCCAAAGAATCGCATGATCTTCGATACCAGGCATTTTTTGAATTATTTCCGGCTGTGGGATCGGCGCATGATCTTTGGCGGGAGGGCGGCGTTCTTCCCGGAGAATGAAAACTCAACGGCGCAAAGCGGCGAGATTTTGCGGCGTGAAATGATCCAGGTGTATCCGCAATTGAAAGATGTGAAAGTGGAATACGTGTGGGGCGGCACGCTCGATTTTGCCTTCGACCAGATGACACACGTGGGCGAAGAAGACGGAATTTTTTACTCGCTTGGCTATGCCGGTCATGGCGTGGCGATGGCGACCTATTTAGGCGCGACAGTTGCCAAGGCGATGATGAAGAGCAATATCAAAGAGAATCCGTTTGCCAGGTTTAGTTTTCCAACCGCGCCGCTGGGGCTTTATAATGGCAATCCTTGGTTTTTACCATTTGCAGGTCTTTGGTATAAGTTCCTAGATATTATTGAATAAGGACATCGGTCACAAGTTAAGCACATTAATAACCTGTCAAGCAAGAAAGTGGAGTGATTCGGGTAAACTTTGCTGGATGAGCGAAGAAAAACAACCCCGAAAAGCCAGCAGCGTTCGGCACACACGAGCCATCCAACG
>JACPVC010000070.1 GCA_016191955.1 Chloroflexota bacterium | reverse complement strand
TTTTCTTTTTGCCAGCCATTATCGCCATCTCCGAATTTCAATTGCAGTAGTACCGGCGAACAAACCGAACGAGGTGAGGCTGAGGAGATAAACGATGCCTCCAAGGGTTACGCTGCCGGAGTTCATTTGGTCAAAGTGATTATTGACGCTGAGATAGTTGAAGACTTCGCCGCTTTGCGGGAGCAAGCCCGCAGGCAGACCGATCATAAAATACAAAAAGAAGATCAAACCTAAAGTGACGAAGAATGCCGCGAACTGGTTTGTGAAAATGGCAGAGATGCCCACGCCCAGCGCCAGCATCGTGCCGCAGAGCAGGATCAAGCCGATGTACGAGGAGAGCACAACCATCCAATCAATGCCCGGGTCGACGAAGTTGTTCAACACGATGGGGTAGATCAAGGTCGTGCCAAGCAGGGTCAGGATGAAGAGCATGGCTCCCAGCCACTTGCCGATGACCAGTTCCGCGTCACGAACGGGGGCGGTCAGCAGGAGTTCGAGTGTGCCCATGCGGGCTTCGTCTGAAAGCAGGCGCATGGTCAATGCCGGGCTGAGGAAGATCATCAAGAAGGCGAACAGCCCATTGATGGGGGTGATATCTGGCGCGGCGCCGCCACCAAACATTCCCTGCTGGCTGGTAAATAACATGAGCAAGCTGAAATAAATACCGAGCGGCAAAAGGATCGCCAGCATCACAACATATGCCAGCGGTCCGTTGAAATAATTATCGTATTCGCGTTTTGCAATGGTCCAAATATTGTTCATGGGATTATTTCTTCCCTTCGTTGTTCGTGAGTTCGAGGAAGATCTCTTCCAGGCTCATGCCAAGCGGACGCAGTTCGAGCAGGTCGTAGCCATCCTTGATAACCTGTTTGGCAACTTCAGGGCGCAGGTCTTTGCCGGAAGCGAATTCAAATTCCACGCCGCCGTCTGCGAGAGTTTCCACCTTGCGCACGCCTTTGACGCTCTTGATCGAGTCGGCAAGTTCATCCGCTTCGCCGCGCACGCGCACAACGACGCGTTCCGCGCCTAGCAGGCGAGCTTGCAGGTTTTCGGTAGTATCTTCTGCGACGATCTTGCCTTTGTTGATAATCAGCACGCGGTCGCAGAGGTTTTGCGCTTCATTGAGAAGATGGGTGGAAAGTAAAACCGTGCGTTCCTTGCCGATCTCGCGGATCAATTCGCGCACTTCCACCACCTGACCCGGGTCGAGACCGATCGTCGGCTCGTCGAGGATCAACACCTCGGGGCGGTGCAAGAGTGCCTGTGCCAACCCAATACGCTGTTTCATACCCTTCGAGAGATTGCCAACATAGCCGTTCGCGCGATCGATCAAGCCAACCATGTCTAGAACTTCATCCACGCGGTCATCCACATTCGGAACGCGGCGAAGCTCGCCCATGTATTTCAAATAATCGGCAACAACCATGTCGTAATACAGCGGCACAGATTCCGGCAGGTAGCCGACCCGTTTGCGTACTTCCAGCGACTCTTCCACGACATCGTAGCCAGCCACAATTGCCTCGCCATCGGTGGGCGGCATATAGCCGGTCAGGATGCGCATGGTGGTGGTTTTCCCCGCGCCATTGGGACCCAAAAAGCCCACAATCTCGCCCTGTTGGGCATCGAAATTGAGATTGTGGACGGCGCGACGTGACCCATAGTCTTTTGTGAGACCACTAACTTTGATCATTGTTTCTCCTCACGGTGAAATGTATATAAATGGGATTATCGCAAAGAAAAGACACAGCCATGGTTGGCGGTGCCTTTTTTTTGTTACCGCAGAATACTATACAATATATGAAAGACCCAAGTCAAGCAGCTAGATGACTTCTAATCCAATCCTAATTTTGTTGGGCTGCTCGTGTAACGGCTTAGCCCTGCACGAGCATGGACTATAATTCGGACATGACCGAACTCCTTTACCAAACCGATGCTTATCTCAAAGAGTTTTCTACTACCATCACTTCTGTAGATGCGGAAACTCGCGCTGTCGTGCTGGATCGTTCCGCGTTTTATCCCGGCGGGGGAGGGCAGCCCTGCGACTTTGGCACTCTCGAAGTGAACGGCGTGAAATACCCTGTGGAAAAAGTAAAGAAGCAGGGGGATGATGTCCTTCACTTTCTCGGCGGGACTGAGCTTCTGCCTGCGCCCAATTCCGCCTCAACCGGGACCCTGGACTGGGTGCGGCGACATCAGTTGATGCGCACTCATACCGCTTTGCACATCCTCTGCGGAACGGTCTTCCGTGATTATGGCGCGAAAGTCACCGGCGGCGATATGGACCCGCTCAAAGGGCGCATGGACTTTGAATTTGAAACGATGCGCGGAGAACTCGTCCGTGAGATCGAGGCGGCGGTCAATGCCGAGGTGAGGAAAAACCATGAGATCAGAGTCAAAATCCTCCCCAGGGAAGAGGCGTTTCAAATCCCCGATCTGATTCGCACCAAGATCAATCTACTCCCTGAGGGTATTCAGCAAGTCCGCACTGTCGAGATCGTTGGGCTGGATTTACAAGCCGACGGCGGAACGCATGTTGCAAATACGTCTGAAGTGGGTACTATTAAAGTAGTCGAGTACAAGAGTAAGGGCGCCATCAACAAACGGATCTACATCGAGGTGCAGTAGTCTCCAAGAAGCGCTCAAACTGCTGTCCCCGGCGGTGTTTTGAAGCGTGCGCAACAAGCAGAATTACATCGAAGTCTAATAGCCCATTTAGGGGGGTGTGGTTCCAAACGGTTTGTGTATAATGTCGAAACTTGGCGGGGCTGCCTGCCTACATTATATAAAAGGAGAATGCAAATGAACGCAAAAAAATTATCGATCATGCTTGCTGCCATTATGCTGATTGCTGCACAACTGGCTTGCGCCGCAGGTGAGCCTACTTTTTCCAATGTCCGCACTGCCCGGGATGCGGACGGTACCCAACCTTCCAGCACGTTTGGGTCCTTAGACACCATCTACGTTGTGGGCGACCTCGCAAACGGCGTGATCGGCAATAACGTCACCGCCCGCTTGTATGTGGATAGCGTCGAAGGCTATGACCCTAACTTCTTCGTTGGCGAAGCCGCAATCGACGTGGATGAAGATAACATCACCTTGATCTACTTCTATTTCGAACCGCCCACTGATGGGTGGCCCGTCGGCACCTATAAGGTGGAGGTCTATTTCAACGGCACGTTGAATACCACCCTGAATTACGCAGTTCAATAGTTTTCAAGTTTGATGCAAAGCGGTTGTCCGAAACGGCAGCCGCTTTTTTGTTTTTTTCAGTATGCCGCCGGTATATAATGGATGTGGAGGCTGGAATGAAAACCAAGAGACTTGGAAATACGGGCTTGAAAGTATCCGTGCTATGCATGGGGACGATGCAATTCGGCTGGTCGCTGGGTGAAACAGAGACACATCACATTCTGACCGCAACCTTCGAGGCGGGAGTCAACTTTTTCGACACCGCCGATATTTATTCCAAATGGGTGGAGGGCAACCCCGGCGGGGTGGCGGAGACGTATATTGGCAATTGGTTAAAGCAAAATAGGATTCCACGCGACCAGATCGTGCTTGCTACCAAGGTACGCGGTGAGACGGGCAAAGGACCCAACGATGAAGGCTTGAGCCGCGTCCACATCATGAACGCAG
>JACPVC010000069.1 GCA_016191955.1 Chloroflexota bacterium | reverse complement strand
TGATGCGGACTTGCAAACTCTGGTGGATGGCAACAATGCCTTCGCGTTGGACTTATATCAAACGCTTCGTTCTCAAGACGAGAATTTGATCCTCTCCCCGTTCAGCATTTCCCTCGCCCTAGCCATGACGTACGCCGGCGCGCACGGTGAGACTGAAACCCAAATGGCAGACGTGCTGAATTTTAGTTCTCAGGAACAAATGCACCCCGCCTTTAACGCACTCGACCTTGCGCTCGAAGAAAACCCCATCGTGGTGGATAAAGACCAGGAACCGATGCAGTTGAGTATTGCCAATTCCGTTTGGGCGGAGCAGACCTTCACCTTCAAGCCCGATTTTCTGGATACACTCTCGGTCAATTACGGCGCAGGCGTTCATCTGTTGGATTTCATCAATAACCCTGACCCTTCACGCAAAGAGATCAATAACTGGGTCAGCGATGAGACAAAGGACAAGATCAAAGATCTTCTGCCCGAAAATTCCATAACCACAGATACGAAAATGGTATTGGTCAATGCCATCTATTTCAAGGCAGATTGGCTCTCCCCGTTCGACGCAAACGACACCCATGATGGAACTTTCAAACTACTCGACGGCTCTGAAGTCACTGTGCGGATGATGGAACATCACTTGGAAATCCCATACGGTGTTGGCGATGGGTATGCCGCTGTAGAACTCCCCTACGCAGGCGGGACAGCTGTGATGACCTTGCTCGTGCCGGATGAAGGTCGCTTTGAAGAGATCGAATCTCCGTTGGATGATGTGATGTTCAAGGAAGTGTTGGCAAACCTTGCTCCTGCCATTGTCACCTTAAGTATGCCGAAGTTCGAGTACGAAAGTTCCTTCTCGCTTTCTGGCGCGTTGGCAGGTATGGGCATGCCGCTCGCCTTCAATGACGACCAGGCGGACTTCTCCGGCATGACCGACCAGCAGGATCTTTATATCGGCAATGTCATCCACAAAGCTTTTGTGGCAGTGGACGAAAAGGGAACCGAAGCCGCCGCCGCAACCGCCGTCATCATGGAAGGAGTGGGAGCGATCATGCCTGAGAACCCACTCACCATCGACCGCCCGTTCCTGTTCTTCATCCGCGATGCGGAAACGGGACAAATCCTATTTATCGGGCGGGTGTTGAATCCGCAGTAGTTAAGTGCGTCGCACCAGACGGGTAGACTCTTCTCATTAATCAGCAGAATCTTCGAGTGAGACGAATCTCATTAAGTCTGGTGCGACGCACCGTAGCAGCCTTCTTTGTGTTTTCTTTGATAACCAAAGGAGGTTGTTATGCCGCATCCAGGTTTTCACGGTGTCATTGCCTTAGCCGCTCGCAAGGCTTTCTCTACCAAACACTGGTTAGCCCTTGGGTTGGTATTTGGGAGCATGATCCCCGACGCGGATGGATATCCGCAGGCGTTTGCGATCATGGTACAGGGAATGGAGGCGCATGTCGCCGAAGAAGTTTTCCACCGCACTTTCACGCACACGCTTTTTTTCCCACTAGCCATTGTCTTGCTATTCCTTCTCATTTACGCCGTCAAACGAGACCAATCGTTGTTGAATTTCGGTCTTGGCATGGCAACCGGTTCTGCCATTCTGCACAGCATCGTGGATATTCTCGGGTTTTTCGACGGTGTGGGACTGCTCTGGCCCCTCTGGTCGATCAACTTGTATGAGAATGTGAAGCTATCAGACCAGCAAATACAAATGATGCGATCCGTGAACTTCCTTGCATTCACTTTATATTTTTGGTATTTGCTTTCCATTGCAAAACAGAAGAACACGAATGCAACTTATATTTCCCGCCTCAAAATCTACACCATTGCACAGGCTGCGCTATTCGCCACCTTCTTCGCGCTGACTTTTGTGCTGCCCTTCAAGACCTACAACACCATCGACGGCGCAGTATTCCTATTCCTTGCTTTTCCGAATGTTCTCTGGGTCACATGGAAAATGCGAGAAACCATCGAAGCGTAGATATGAATGCGTCGCACCAGACTTAACGAGATTCATCCTACCCGAAGACTCGGCTTATTTATCAGAATAAACCTACCCGTCTGGTGCGACGCATCTTAACCAATCGGGAAGCTGCTCGAATAATTTCTGCATGACCTCTTTGGTTCGTTCCTCAAACAACGCCAAATTGTCATACGCCTCCCCCGCCTCTTCGTTGACTAGGTCACTGACGCCGCGCAGAATCAGCAATCGCGCGGCGTTCTTGTTTGCCACCCACGCCAACGCGCCCGATTCCCAATCGCCCGCAATCGCTCCTTGTGACCTGAGATACGCGATCTTCGTGGGTGGAAGGTCACTGTCCGCTGAAGCAAGAGTCCCGCGTCGGACGGGGAAAGGCGTAGGGTCGGGCAACCAGGTCAAGTCTAGGGAAGAGGCGTAGTACTCCACGATGTTGAGATCGCCCATCAGTTCGACGATGTCATAGATGAAGGTCCGCTCGACCAGC
>JACPVC010000068.1 GCA_016191955.1 Chloroflexota bacterium | reverse complement strand
GTTAATAACTGATGTTACGCGATTTCTACTTTCTTGCATCCCTTGCCCTTCGACTGCGCTCCTCGACGTTCACTCGTCGCTCCGCTCAGGGCGGCTGCCGCGCTGAGCGGAGAGCGGGTGCTCCTCCCGCTCGTAGTCGAAGCGCAAGTGCGTAACATCAGTTAATAAACTATCCCTGCTCCAGTTGCGATTTCAGGCGGGCAAGATTGCCTTCCATCATCGATTTGACCTGCCCTGCCATCACACCTTCGGCAAGTTTGAAAATGCCGCCGGGGTTGCCCTGTGCATTCAAACTGACCTTCGTGCCTGTGCCTACTGTTTTGAATGTCATCGTCAGGTTGACTTGCATCAGTCCGGCGTTGATTTGAAAACCACATTTGGCATCGGGGTCATAAGCGGTGATCTGCATTTCGCCCTCGATGCGGCGTCCCATCATTTCACCGACGCTTTTGAATTTTGTGCCAACGCCCACTGCCCCCGGCGTGACCTGTTCCAGACTCACAACAGCCGAATTCCATTTCGACATGTTATTGGGGTTGGCGACGAATGCGAAAACATCCTTTATGGGGCGGTCGATCAAAACACCAAAGTCTAAATTAATCATGATTTTTTCCTTTCATGTTATAGAAGAGTGCTTAGCCCAGCCTCACGATAAGAAGAAGCCACGCTGTAAACAAATCTCATTAAGTCTGGTGCGGCGCACCCACGTACTCGTGGTCTGCCAAGGCAATGAAGACATCTTCAAGAGCGGGTGGAACCATGCGCAGTTCATCCACACGACCGCCTGCATTTTTTATCTCGGACTTCAACCTGCGAAGCACCTGTTTCGCCGTATCATCACGAACACGAATGTGCAATCTGTCGCCAAAGGCTTGAACGTCTTCCACATCTTCATCGTTATGCGCGGCGCGGCGCATAATATCCAGCGGCGAGCCACGCAATTCGAGGATGCGTCCATTCAAAAGCGTGCGCAAATTAGATGGCGTATCTTCGGCGATGATCCTGCCATTTTTCATGAAGCCCACACGATGACAGCGTGAAGCTTCATCCATGTATGGGGTGGAGATGATAACGGAGACGCCGCCCTCACCCTGCCCTCTCCCAGAGGGAGAGGGTGAAGCAGCAACAAGTTTGATGACGAGCTGCCAGAAGTCTTGTCGTGTGACGGGGTCAACTCCCGTTGTCGGCTCATCGAGCAAAAGCAGGCGTGGACGTGTCACGAGCGCCGAAGCAAGACCAAGTTTCTGCTTCATGCCACCAGAGAGTTGCCCGGCGCGGCGGTCTTTGAATTTATCCAAACCCACGAACTCGAGAATTTCCAGCGAGCGTGGCAGCCATTCTGTGGGAGAGAGTCCGCGCACTTCGGCAAAGAAGCGGATATTTTCAAGAACGGTCAAGTCCTCGTACATCGAGAAACGCTGCGAGAGATAACCGATGGTCGAACGCGCCTGTTCCGTTTGCTTCAACACGTTATATCCGCAGACGTTTACTTCGCCTGCATCGGGTAACAGTGCGCCCACCAATAAGCGCATGGCAGTCGTCTTGCCTGCTCCATCCGAGCCGACAAGCCCATAGATTTCGCCGGCGGGAATTTGCAGGTCAACCCCATCGACCGCATGAGTAGTGTTGAAGTATTTTTTTAGTCCGGTTGCTTGTACTAAAAATTCCATATGATTTCCGTAGGGGCGGGGTTTCCCCGCCCATAAATATATGTCAGAAAAAATAAGGGCGAGGAGACCTCGCCCCTACAAATCATTATTTGAATGTCACATCCGCAGGCATGCCGATCTTCAATTTACCTTCGGGGTCTTGCACGCTCAGCTTGATGGCATACAACGTGGCGCTGCGACCTTCCACAGTCTGCACGTTGCGCGGAGTGAACTCCGCCTGATCGGCAATATGCGTGACGGTGGCGGTGAAGGTCATATCAGGGAACGAGTCCACTTTTACTTCGGCGGTCTGACCAAGCGAGATCAAGCCATAACGGTCTTCAGGGATGTAAACGGTGATGGTGAGGTTGGAAAGATCAGCCATCGTTAGGGCTATTGCGCCAGGCTGGACGAATTCACCGGGCTCGACGTTGCGCGTCAGGACGACTCCATCCATCGGGGCGTGGACGGCGAGTTTTACGATCTGCGCCTCGACCAAGGCGAGGTTTGCTTCTGCTTGAGTGAGCGCGGATTTCGCCTTATCCAATTCCTTCGCGGAGGCGATCACAGCAGGAGAGTCTGCGCCGGTTTGCAGGGTCAACAGGCGGGCATAGGCGGCATCGTAGCGCTGTTGGGCAACGAGGACCTGTCCGCGTGCGTATTCGACATCATCCGCTTCATCGCTGTTGAGCATGTCATTGTAGGCTTCTTCCGCATCGTCGAGGTTGGTAAGCACTTCATCATAATAATCTTGTGCGGCCTCGCTCAACCCGCCACTGTCAGACGCCTTGGAAGCCTGATCCTTGACCTGCTCGGCGATGACAAAGGCGGCGCGGGCTTCGGCAAGTTCCTGTTCCGTTTTGAGGTAATCGGAATTCTTCAAGTCGGTGATGACTTTTCCGAGGTTGGCAATTGCCGCATCGATTTCAGCTTTGGCATTATCAAGTTCCGTCTGCGCGGCGGAAATTTGTTGAACCTGATCGATATACCAGTTGGGCTGGTCAAATTCGCTGGGCGCGGAGGTCTGCCAGTCTTTGGAACGCTGGACAGCTTGGGAAGCGAGAGCAGCTTCGAGGGTCTGGTCATATTTGGTTTGAGCAGCGGCGAGGGCGGCAGTGGCAGAGTCGACTGCGGCGGAGGCAACGGCTTGTTGGGCATCGAACAGGCTCGGGTCCAGGTCAAGAAGCGGCTGGTCCTTTGTCACAGAATCACCTTCTGCGGTGTGGACATCCGTCACCTTGCCGGACATTTCCGGCGAGACGTTCACCACAGCGGCTTCGATGGTTCCAGAAGCGGTGAGTTCTCCATTGCCTTCTTTGGCGAGGGATCGAACTCCGAAATAAGCAAGGGTACCGATGACGATAATCGCCACCACGATGCGGACGGGAAGAGGGGGAAGTTTGTTCATAAAAGACTCCTTATGGAAGTGTTAATCGAGACGTTTCTTGAATCTCAGTGCGGCTGCGCCCATGATGACGACAGCGAAAATGGAAAGCGCGATAATTTCATTTTGCAGCGCCGCAGCACCAACCCCTTTGAGGAGCAGCGCGCGGATGATGACAAGGTAATAACGCAGCGGCACGATGGCGGAAACATACTGAAGGAATTTCGGCATCGCCGCAATCGGGAAGAAAAAGCCGGAGAGGAAGATGCTGGGCAACATGGTGACCATAACGGTGATGAAGGCTTCCTGCTGAGTATTGGCAATGGTGGAGGCGAACAAACCGATACCGAGGCTCGAAATGACGAACAAGCCGGAGAGTAAAAAGATCAGCCCAATATCGCCGCGCACCGGCACGCCAAACCACCAATGACCGATGACGAGAATTTCAAGCGTATCGATAAAAGCGAGAATGGCATACGGCAGGATTTTTCCAACCACCAGTTCCCACGAGCGGATGGGCGTGACGATGAGTTGCTCGATGGTGCCGCGCTCACGTTCACGCACAACGGCAGAGGCGGTAAGCAAGGCTGTGATGAAGTATAGAATCATGCCGATCACGCCGGGAACGTTGAAATAGGCAGCAATCAGGTCGGGGTTGTACCAAACCTGCGTGCGGACATCGAGCGGCGGGGCGAAGGCAGTCGGTCTGCCGGTCAACGCAGCCTGTTCGGTGAGAATCCTGGTCGCATACGATTGACCGATCAATTTCGCTACAGAAAGCGCCGTTCCGCCCACCGTGGCATCTGAGCCATCGAGCACCAAAGAGACCTGCGCCTTGCCTTCCAACAGACGGATTTCATAATCTGGCGGAATGATAAGCGCGGCGCGAATCTTGCCAGACTCGATCAAACTGCGATACTCCTCCTCCGAACCGATCATGTAATCGATGCTGAAATAGTTCGCCACGCGGAAGGCATCCAACAAGGCACGTGATTGCTGCGAATGGCTTTGGTCCCAGACCGCCATGGAGATGTTCTTGACATCGGTGGTGGCGGCATAACCCAGCAGGAACAACTGCATGATGGGCATCAGGATGATGAGCACCAGCGTACGCGGGTCGCGCAGGATCTGAATGAACTCCTTACGAATGATGGAAAATAATCTTGACCTCATACGGTCTCCTTTATGACACCGTGCATGTAAATATCCACGTAGGCATCGATGGGATTCTTGGGCATTAACTTCTTCAGCATGGAATTGGAGATCAGCATGTCGGTGATCATATAAGAAACAACCATGCCGATAAATGAGCGCATCAACAAGGCGGGGTTGGAAATGCGCAGGTTCTTGCGGGTCGTGATGATCCGTTCAAAGACAGGCAGCAACTTGGGACCGATTTCCTTAATGAGCGTTGCGCCATGCGCGCCGTTAAACTCAGCGATCTCGATCAACATCAATTTGATGTAATACGGCTGAGAGGTCAATTCCTTGATGACTACGCGGGCGGCATGACTAAGAAAATCCTCCATCGACTCCCCTTCCGCCTCCAAAATGAGAGGCAGAATTTTTTTATAGGGATGTTTGTCCACAATGATGGCTTCGAATATCTCGTCCTTGCTTTTGAAATGGTTATAAATACCGCCCAACGCCAAACTAGACCGTTCCGCGATCTGGCGCATGGATGTGGCATGGTAGCCTTGCTCCATGAATAACACCATGGCGGCGTCTTCGATGGCAAGGCGGGTAGTCTCGCCCTTGGTTGGGTTTTCCTTCTCTTTTACAGGCATGGTTTCCTTCCAAATAAAAATGAACGAACGTTCGTTTTTATTTTAGACCAAGACAGGCGTATTTGTCAAGAGTTAAACAGCCATTAAAATCAATAAGGTAAAATCCATTTCATGCTCTCCCCTCTCGAACAAAATATCCGCAAAAATCTGAAACACAACCAGACCGTCAACCTGATGGACGGCGGTTTATTTGGAGTGGCGCTCGGTTTCGCCTCGTTCAGCACCATCCTGCCGCTCTTCGTCGCCTCCATGACCGACTCTGCCACCCTCATCGGTCTCGTACCAGCCATCCATTCGGCAGGATGGCTGTTCCCACAATTATTTACCGCCAGTCATGTCTCGCGCCTGCGTCAATTCAAACGCACCGTGTTGCTCATGACCATCCATGAACGCGTGCCGTTTTTAGGCTTTGCCATTGTCGCGCTCCTGTTGCCCTTTATCGGTTTGAATGCCGGGCTGGTCGTTACCATGCTGCTGCTCACCTGGCAGGGACTCGGCGGCGGGTTTACCGCCAACGCCTGGACGTCCATGATCTCCAAGATCATCCCGCCTGATTCACGCGGTACATTCTTTGGGATGCAAGCCGGGCTGGCGAATCTGTTCATCAGTGGATCTGCCATTGGAGCGGGCTACCTGCTCGACTCTCTCGCTTCTCCCTGGGACTTTGCTGCCTGCTTCTTCCTAGCGAGTTTTTTCTTCGCCTTGAGCTGGTTCGCCCTTGCCGCTACGCGCGAACCCGAAGACACCGAAAAGATCATCCCTGAAGAAAAGACCCATTTCTGGGACGATGCCAAAAAGGTCTTGAGCCGCGACAAAAATTTCAACTGGTTTTTGAGCGCGCGCATCCTCTCGCAATTTGCCACAATGGGATTCTCGTTTTACATCATCTACGCCCTACGCGAATTCAACATGACCCCGGTCGTGGCAGGCTATCTGACCGCCACATTGACCATCTCACAGACGATTGCCAACATCGGTATGGGCTGGATCGGCGACCGGGTGGGACATCGCGCCATGCTCATCACTGGAGCCATTGCCGCTTTTCTCAGCGCCGTGCTGGCATGGAATGCTGCATCCATCTTGTGGTTCTATCCCATTTTCATCCTCACCGGCATGGCGAACGTTTCCATCTGGACCATCGGCATGACCATGACCGTCGATTTCGGCAATGAAGACGAACGCCCCATTTACATCGGGCTCTCGCAAACC
>JACPVC010000067.1 GCA_016191955.1 Chloroflexota bacterium | reverse complement strand
CTGCTCTTCTGGGGATTCGGCGAGGGGATGTTTTTCAATTTTGTGCCGATCCGTTTGGAAAGCGAATTTCTGTTGAGCAAGCAGCAGGTGGGGCTTGCTTTGGGAGCATTCGGCTTTTTCATGGCGATCACGCACCTGCCCAGCGGTCATCTCGCAGACCGCATCGGCAGGCGTCCTTTGTTGATTACAGCATGGCTGGTGGGTACTGCCTGTACATTGATCATGGGTCTTGCGAAAAACCTGCCTCTTTATCTGGTTGGTTTATTCGGTTATGGGCTGACGGCACTTGTCGCTTCGCCGTTGAGCAGTTATGTGACGGCGGCGCGCGGCAAATTGGAAGTGGGCACTGTGCTTTCGCTGATCTCTGCCATGTTCAGCCTCGGCATGGCGCTCGGACCCGTCAGCGGTGGTTGGGTCGCCGAATATTATGGGATGAACACAAGCTACCTGGTTGCCTTCGCCGTCTTTGTGATCTCGAACCTGTGCTTGATGTTCATTCAATCGCAGCCGCTCGATACGCATGACCCCTCTGCGCCTCCGCCGAATCTTTTGAAGAATGTGCGCTTCGTCAATTTTCTGATGATCTATGCGTTTGTAGTCTTTGCCCTCTATCTTGCCCAACCATTGACGCCTAACTTTCTTAAGGGCGTGCGTGAATTGACATTGACCGAAACCGGCTGGATCTTCTCTGCGGGCGCGTTGGGCAATTCGGTGATGATGATCGCGCTCAGCCGCCTCCACCCGCGCCGTGGGTTTGTTCTGGCGCAATTGCTGGTGATCCTGTTCGCAGCCTTGATCTGGCAAGGGGCTGGCTTGCCTGTTTTCATGCTGGGATATTTTCTGCTTGGCGGGTTCCGCGCCGCTCGCCCAATGGCAATGGCTCAAGCCCGCGAACTCGTACACGGCTCCCAAATGGGACTTTCCTACGGCGCAATGGAAACAGTCAGCTCAGTGGTGTTCATCATTGCGCCGCCCATCGCCGGTTTTATCTTCGACCGCGATCCTTTCATTATCTACCCATTGGCAATTGGTTTGATAACGGTTTCGATCATGGTCAGTTATTTCTTCGCCCCGCGAAACGTTGAAGAACAGGCAGTAGCTGCTTCTTCTTCATAGAAAGACATATCGTATGTTTGAGATCATTTCGTTCACACTCGGACCTGCCACAACCAACACCTATCTCGTCGCCGACCCTGAGACAAAAGAAGCAGCGGTCATCGACCCTTCATGGGATGGTCACATCATTCTGACGGAGGCACAGAAGCGCGGCTGGCGCATCGGTCATCTCTGGTACACGCATGCCCACTTCGATCATATTGGCGGCGCGGCGGCAATTGCCGATGCGCTGAACCCGCTCCCACATGTGGCGCTGCATCCCGATGACCATGTCCTCTGGCGGGCGGGGGGCGGCGGCGCAGTCTTTGGCTTGGATATAGACCCGGGTCCCGAACCGACGATTGACTTCGTTCACGGCATGAAACTTTTGCTTGGCTCGAATGAGTTCGAAGTCCGCTTTACGCCGGGGCACACGCGCGGGCATTGCGTGTTGTACGTTCCCAAAGAAAACATTTGCTTCTGCGGCGACTTGATCTTCAACGAAAGCGTCGGTCGCACCGACCTGCCCGGCGGCGACTTTGCGACGCTGGAGAACAGCATCCGCTCGCAGATTTACACCCTGCCCGATGAAACCCGCCTGCTTTCCGGTCATGGTCCTGAAACGACAGTTGGGCATGAGAAACAATTCAATCCGTTCGTAAGTGCGTAGTTCGTGATACGTAATGCGTAAAAAACGGGAGCGAAAATGAAACATGCGGTGGGAATCAGCTTAGGGAGTTCAAAGCGCGATAAGAGCGTAATTGTCAATCTCAATGGCGTGGAAATCCAAGTCGAACGCATCGGCACAGATGGTGATGTGGAAAAGGCGCGTCAGATGTATCTTGACCTCGACGGCAAAGTGGATGCCTTCGGCGTAGGCGGCGTAGATTTGTATCTCCGTTTGGATGAAAAGGAATACCCGCTTCATGCCGCGCTCAAGCTTGTCTCTGGCGTCAAACAGACTCCACTCTGTGACGGTCGCGGACTCAAACACACCCTCGAACGGCGCGTCTTTGAACTAGCAAAAGCAGAGCTGGGAAATATTCGTTTCAAACAAGCATTCATCCCCGTCGCTGTGGACAGACTCGGACTTGCAGAAGCCGTTGCCGAAGTCTCAGATCAAATCGTTTCGGGGGATTTGATGGTGGCGTTGGGTGTACCAATTCCTTTATATGGAATCCCATCCTTTAAACGAGTTGCACGAGTCATGCTGCCCATTGTCAGTCACTTCCCCATGAGCATGATCTTCTACGGCAGTGATGGCGCCGAGCACGAGCCGAAGTATGTCAAATATTTTGAAGAGTCAGATTTAATAGCCGGGGATTTCCTCTTCATGCGCAAGTACATGCCGAAGAGTCTGGCGGGCAAGACCGTAGTCACGAACACTACCACCGAAGAGAATATCGCCTTGCTCAAAGAACGCGGCGTGGAAACTGTCATTACCACCACGCCAAGATACGACGGGCGTTCCTTCGGCACAAACACCACCGAAGCCATGCTCACCGCTTACGCAGGAAAAGGGCGCAGGCTGACGGATGAGGAGTTGAACGGGTTGATCGATGAGTTGGGGTTGAAGCCGAGTGTGATGCATTTTTGATAAAAAGATGACCTCTTTTACACAAGGTCATCTTTTATGGATTTGTTTAATTTATTTATTTGTAGTTTTGCCTCCTGTTATTCATTTGTATTTATGTTGGATGGCTAGACCTAATACGCCTTTTTCTCCTTCATTTCAGATTTTCATGCTTGCGAGGCAGGAGGAGGTGCTTTGTAAACCGCGACCCTGACTCGGTAGGCTTAATTCAATCACCAGCCAACGGATGTTTGTAATACTCGGCGCTACTCATCCGCGCAGGATCACTAAATGATTTCATCCGATTTGCAAGTGCTTGCACTTCTTCACGCTCTTTCCGTTCTTCCTTTTTTGCCGCATCGCGTTGTTGCCGGCGATAATCTGGCGAAGCCCAGGGATCATATGGTTCTCGCTCCGGCACTGAGGGAATTTTCTGGATTTCAGGGACAGTCCGGCGTGCAGGGATAACAGGCACTGCACTCGGAACAGCGCGTACCATTGCAACCGACTTCGCCACAACCAGGGTAAAGATACTGAGGGCTGCTAAAACCCCAGCTCCAATGCTCAAAATAGTTGCAGCGTTGATCTTGAAATCTGCCCAGCGCTGACGATTCGCGATATCCTGATTCAAGACCTGGAGATCGTGCGCATGCTGAGCGTTCAGTCGTTCCTGTTCCCTTCTAATCCGCTGAATTTCGGCGTCAGTTTGCGCTGCAGTCAATTGCTCTTGCAATTTATTCATTTCACTTTGATGGGCGGTCTCCATCCTTGTCTTCTCAGCTTGGGCGGCCGCGATTCCGGAATTGAGCCAGGTAGCTTCCTTGAGATTCGCCCCTAATAGAAATCCCATCAGGATAATCCCGAAGAAGCCGAAGAAGATCCATTTGGCGGCTGATGTGATTGGGTTTGGATATTGCTGATACATGTTTCTCCTTTTCTCCGCAAATGCGGAAGTTTGTTTGTCGCTAATATTGTTACATGTATCGAGCTATCATAAATTTCAGCTAACATGCGCTCGGATTGAATCTTTCTTAATCAATACTTACAAAATCATTTTGAGGAATGACGGCAATCTGACAGAAAAATTATCGTATTTGCAAAGCGCCCTGTCCCACAAAACAAAAGGCACAGATGACAAACTGTCTATCTGTGCCTATATACAAGAGGGTCGAGCTACAAGGCAGATTTTATATTTTTGTTTGAGGCACCAGTCACCTGGGGCGACTTCCTCTCAATTATTTATCATTAGCCCGAGACGATCCTCTGATTTGTTTGACTAAATCTCCTTTCGTTTTCAAAGATAACTTTCCAATAATTGGTGGGATGCAGGGTGCTCAATTAGGTCATTTGCAATAGGCATCACTTCCTTTCTTGTTACCTGAGTTGACTATAGTTTACAGGGGATTAGCGGTTCGAATCGGACGTTTGGATTGAACTTTTCTATCCGCTATCTGACAGGAATCTGACATGGATTTGATGTGCCTGCTTTGCGGTTGAATTGATATATAATAGTTTCAAAGTTAGGACAGGCGTGCCAGGAGCCGGCAACATATCCATTCACCACCCAACTTGGGGAGTTGTAACATGCTGAATAATGATAGTAAGATGACGCCCGACGCAAGAATTGCAAAGGGGGAGTTATGAAAAAATTTCTATCATCTTGGAAGCTATCTGCCTGGCTGGAAAAAGGGTTTCTAGTCGCTTCTTTCTTTGTTGCAGTATTTTCAATTGTGGCGTTGACCCTTTGGTCCCTAGTGACCTTCTATATCCCATTTCAAACGTACTCAATAGAAACTGAAAAAATAGAATTAACCAATGGACAAACTCTGCGGGTGATATACCCCAATCTGATCCTAGGGGACAATAAATCCACAGAGATGATATTGATCCTCGCTGGCAACCCAAACGGAGACCAGGCTACTTTCACAATTGATATTCCCCCGGGGCTTATTGTTAAACAACCAAAAGCACAGGAATATAGTACCCAACTGGAGGCGATTTCCTCAGGCTCAGGCAATGACATGGAACCGGAAGAAATCAAGATCAGCCTGGTCAACGCCCGGTCGGAACACGGACGGAAATTATTGGTTCGCAAGAACGTCGTGATTACCTCGCTGCAAATGCAGGATTCTGTAACAGTTGAAATTGGAGTAGAAACAATTTCCTGGATAGCCCTCCAATCCATTGTCAACGATCCGGCAAACGAGAGAAATGCAATGATTCTCTTTATTGCCAGTTTACTTTCCGGGGCTGGGACACTAGTGATGCAATATACGAAAACACAACAGGATCGTTCCAGGGAAGATCGAGAAAAAAGAAAGAATGAGTTCCGTGAACAATGGAAAGAAAACCCCGTTGATACACTGGATGGTTTTTCAAAGCTGGATCGCGATGAAGCGGAAGACTCGGAATTTTCGCTTAAGAAAAAAATGGTGGAAACATTTGGCTGGGAAGACAAATTACAGCAGATCATTCTGGAACATCTCAAAAGCAGAAATCACTACTTTGACGCGAAACGAGCAGCAGAGGTTTTGCATGCGGTTTGTGACGTGTCTAATTCGTATGGGCAAGTGGACAACTTTTATCATTCGCGGTCGCTCGCTCCATTCTGCAAATTAGTTTGCAAAGATGATCGTAAAAACCATCCTCTGACAGAGGAAGAAGCACAATGTTTGCTGACCGTGAGCAAGCGCTGGAACGAGTTGAAACCACTCGTTACAGATATGCTTCATGATTTTGCTATTCAGCACGAAAATCTGCCTATAATTTTCAATAATTTTGCACCTGAAGAAGGTGGACAATTGCTTCGTGACGCCAATATCCACGACATTATTGAAGATCATAGAAGAAATTTCCCTGACGATAGATCCGCAACCACGATATTCGAAGTTTTGATACCGGATACTGATTGGCGGAAAATAGAATCGGGCAGGGAAAGAAAATTACCAGATAAGGTTCTGCGCTGGCTGTTTGCATGTTTTTCTGAACCGGTGGACGCCAATTTCTCGCTGGGTTCTGAATATGCGGAGTTGGAGGATCGGTCAAAACAGTCGGTGATGGAACTTCCTGTTTTCGGGCAGATCAAAAAACCCGATACGCTGATCGTATTCGGCGGGGAGGGAATGGGGAAGACATCCTCTACTTTATGGCTGATGGATCAATATACAACATCAACAAAAGCAGACGTCTTTCCAGTATACGCACCTTACGAATCGGGAGTGGAATTAAAAGATTGGAGCATGGGAACGATTGCCCGCGCTCTGATCAATTTCACCGCCGATAACCCGCGGAAGTTCATTACCTCCTCTGATTCCCGAAAAACCGCAATGGGAAGGCTAATGTTGTGGCATGCCCGTAATTTGGAGACATTGCGTTTCAATCTCTATAGTTCTTCCATAAACAGCAGCATCACTGACATCGAGCAGGTGATTGAATACATCAGAAAGTTCAAGCCGTCGAAAACTCTAACGAAAATGACCAAGGATGAGATGCTTAGTTTTCTCAATTTTGCGTACCCGTCTGGATTCGACCAAATCTGTTTTTTGTGGGACATCCCCGCTTCCTCACCTCGTGAAGATGTGGTTAATAAGATAAAAGAGATGGCAGGACTGGCGGTGTCACTATCCAGGCAGAATGTAGCCGTTAATATTTTTGCTCCTCTCACTGCAAAAGAAGCAGTCGGTGATCTTGGCGGCATCCGCCATGCTGGCGACCTGACCTGGAATAACGACCAGTTGATGAAACTGCTGAATAGGAAAATGAAATATAAGTTCGAGACCCTGTGGGATAGGAGCGTGGATAACCCTGCTGGGAATCTGGTTCAGGCGGCGGATTCTTCGCCGCGTCGACTAGTGAGGCTTCTCCTTCGCCTGATGGACTATATGGATGGGCTACAGATTCAAGACGGGGAAACTTTGAAGAAGAGCGATTTTGACCAGGTGCTCTCTGGTCTTGCAGGAAAGAAGTGAACCATGTCTGACTTTGACTCGGATAATTTCATCGACCGCCACTACGAGACTGGTCTCGTTACAAACAGGGTTTCCGACATGTTAAAGGGAAAGCCGTTTGATTCGAAGGAGCGGGTATTCCATTTCGTAGGACCTTTGGGAATCGGAAAAAGTTCTTTGTTGAAAAGAATCTATTCACTTCTCCTTGCCGAAGAATACAAAAACGAAACGTTGCCCCGATCTTTGTACGCCTGAATGCACTCAAAGGTATTAAGCAAGGATTCGTTGATGAATTCCTCAAAACAGTATATGAGGAATTTTGCAAGTTTCAAAAAGTTTTTGCTAATCCAGTCTTGAAAGAGCCGTTGGCTTCACGCTGGGAATATGCTTCGATGATCACGCGTGCTATTTCTTTGCATGAACAGATTTTCCCAGTCCTTTTGTTGGATGAAGTCAATGCTCCTTCTAAAAAGGATATACAAGAGATTGAAGAGTACCTGTTGGTGAAATTGCTTCACAATAATAACCGTGCTGTCTTAGTCACAGCAGGCAGATCGCAACCTGCCATATTCAACGACTTTGCTCTGCGTCCTAGGCCGTTCAATATTTTTCCTCTTTCTGTCTTTGATGAGGAGATAACCAGCAAGCAGATGGAATCCTTAAAACCAGGGTCGGGAAAATTGGCTGGAAAGGTCATGAAACTGGGACACGGCGTCCCCGGAAACACCGTGAAGCTGGTGCAACACATAGTTGGCGATCCACTAGACATTCCAAATGCAGCGCAGGCTGTCCATTCATTGCTGGATAATATAAAGAAAACAAACAAAATCGAAGAACGATACCGCCCGATGCTGGAGGCGATCTCTATCCTGCAAGGATTTTTTCCGGCGGATATCGCTCTCTTATTTGAGAAACACCCGCAACTCAGCGTAGGATGGGATGAGAGCAGGGTTAAGGGTGTGTTTCTGGAACTGAATCGGATCCAAGTCGGCTTCGGTGGATTGGTGAACTGGGATCAGGAGAAGAAGAACTGGATCATGGAGGAGAGTACACGAGACCTGTTTGAAAGGGAACTCCAGATGCGCGAGCCGGAGCTGTGGAGGAAACTACACTGTACGGCGTTTGAGATGTATCAGGATTGGGGAGAGAAATACAACTCGGATATATATCGAAATAAATCCACTTATCATCAGCGGTGTCTGCAATTGGCTGGAATGAATTGTGAGTGATAAACTGGCGAGAAAAGTAAAGTTTCTTATTTGCACATTGGTTTTCTTCGAAGCAACTTGGCTGTACAATTAGCATAATTCTATGACCACTGGCAAAGGCTTGAGCGTTTTCATGACCAAAACCGCCGAGGCAGAAATGCCCTGGCTGGTTCAACATGCCTTTGTCCCGCCGCCAGATTTCGATTTCTTCAAGGGACCTCATTCCAATTTGATCTACGCCAAACCGGGCACAGGCAAGACCACCCTTATGCTCGCATTAGAAGAGCATGCCCGTAACCAGTTGGAATGCCTACCTGTCCACTGGACACCTGATTTCACAGAAAACCCACAGCCTGCCAACACTGTTCTGGCAAACGCCCAATTTACAAGCATACTTTCCGCCTGTGCGTGCCAGGTCCTTGAGGAACTCCCCAATGATTTCAAGAAGCGCGCCGAAGATGGGGCAAAATATAGTTTCCTGATCGATTTCCTTCACCGCTTCCTGCCAAGTGAAAACAAGACGATCCTCGCCAAAAAAGTTCCGTCGCTGAAAATACGTCTCACGAATCAAAATACGCCTCTCAATGTGATCGCAGTCGAACTGATCAAGAGTCTGGAACAAATCGGCTTCCCTGGCGGGTTATGGGTTATGGTGGATCAGATTGATTTGAACTCTGAGACACGTAAACAGACAGCAACCAACATCTTGCAGTCCATCCTCTCCACATTATCTTTTTTTGAAATTCCCAATTTTCATCTGAAAATATTCCTTCCGCTCGAATTAGAAGGCGAGCTTGGGGAAACCACCGCTATAAGAAAGGAACGAGCATCAGAGACGCGCATTGCATGGGATGCGAAACAACTCCAGGCCATGATTGAGAGGCGTCTTCGCTTCGCCCTGGATAATGGGCAGATGCGGGCAGATCAAATCTACCCTGCCAACCAACTATTCCCCTGGCTGGAAGGATGCGGCGGTATGTCCCCACGTGGTTGGCTGGAGTACTTCCGCCCCATTTTTGCTACCTTCTGGGAAATCTACAACGCTGAAGGTCTCTCCAGGCTGGAAAAGAGAGAATGGGTACTCGATGAAACAGAATGGACTGCCGCCCGTAAACGGTCTTCCCTGCGGCTCAGGTTCAATCTGGAAACAAGTCAGATCGTGGTTGGGATGAAATTGCCATACACCCTGTCGCAGGAGGAGTTGGCGTTCTTTTCCTACCTCCACAAGAACGAAGGACGCTACTGTTCCAAACGCGATATTTACAATAAAGCCTACCTACCCTTTGTCAACCAGGGACAGGGCGGAGATGCTACATCTGACGATGTCTTCCAATATGAAGACCTGGTCAACACTGCCATCTTCCGATTGAGGAAAACGTTCGAACCGTTACCCAAGAACCCAGTTTTCCTCACCACGAAGAAGGATCGCGGCTACCGGCTGTCACTGCAGGCATTCCACGAGGACGACTAAAACCTTGTCAGTTTTCTGTAAGATTAGTGCAAGACAGGTTTAATATTGCGAACAGGATGAAGACTACAATAATCATGCCGAGCGTTCTTTGCAGATTTGCCAAACTGGGAGATGAACAGGAACACTTATGGTAGTGCCTTTAGTAGAACCGAAAATCACCATCCAACAATCCGATCCATTCCCTGTGGTGCCTGCTCGATCAGGTTTTCATGTTATGCCGTCGTCAAATAAAAGAACTACCCTTCCAACAGATAACCTAAAACAATGGCTCACTCATATGGGATTGAACCTAAATCCTTTCGGATACATAGACGCGGGCGAAGATCCTTTCATTCCCTTTTACTTAATAGATCATAATCAGTTTAAAAAAATAAACGGCGATCAGATCTCATTTGTGTTTGCGCCTGCTGGTGGAGGTAAGACCGCTTTTCGTGTCCGTTTGGCACGTGAATGCCGTGCCGGCTGGAACAAACGCCGCATCTTCCCCATCATTTTCAAGCCCACCGAGCCGGGTGTTTCCCAAGGGGAGAAAAGTCGGGCGCTTCGTCAACAGGCTGATTTGCTTCGTTATGCCGCTCGTGAATTGTTCATTTATTTGGCCTATTCACCTTACGCGCTCGACGAAATGAATGATGCTCTCAGAAATATCTTTATCCAAACCATATCCTGGGATTTAGATTTCCCCATTGCTTTTTATTTTGATCAAATGAAGACCGCAGGAAGCTTAGAACCAATCCTTGCCGCCTTTGACCCAACTGCTCGTTCGCTCCCCAACCCGCCGGATAAAGAAGATATCCTGTATCTTTACAAAAAACTAACCCGCTATATTCCCGAACCGGGAAAACCGGATGAAGAACATAGGCTTGAAGCACTATTTGACCTAATCCTTAATAAATTGAAATTTGAGGCGATTTATATTTTAGTAGACGGTGTAGATGCTTTTCCTGAAACTGAAAACAACCCTCATAATGCACTACTTTCCATATCTTGGCTACTAGACAATGCGATTTCCTGGTCCAATAGGGGTGTCTATACAAAATATTTCCTGCCTAAAGAGCTAAAACAATTTGTAGACCAAACGACTAATTTTCGTCCATTGACTTTGAAGAGCAAAATCATTACTATAAAGTGGGATGCAGATGCGCTCAGTGAAGTCATTCGGCGACGCCTGCAAGAAGCCAGCGGTGGCAAGTTTGACAGCCTTGCGGCTATCAGTGACCGCGCCCTGCGAGCCTCTGAACGTTCACTAGAAGAGGTATTGATCGGTGAGTTGCGCCGGCATAAGAAACTCAGCCCGCGCAGCCTGATCAAGGCAATGGATTATTTATTTGTTTGCCATATCCAGGACGGACAGGTACACGAAAAACTTACCCCCCAGGATGTTACAGCAGTGCGTGAGTGGATTCGCAGAGAGTATTCTGTGAAAAAATGATTTGCCCAAACCGGTTCTACCGGTAGGTGTAACCATTATTGACAGCCTAATTAGGGCTATCGCCACTCGCATTACTGCGATGGGGAGGTTTTCGAATGTCAGATTTTGCTCTTGACAATTTCATCAATCGCGAAAAAGAAGTTGGTCTTGTTGTGAACAGGGTTTTCGACTTGGCAAAGAGAAAGCCATTTGCTCCAAAAGAGCGGGTCTTTCATTTTGTCGGTCCCTCCGGGATTGGGAAGAGCTGTTTGCTCGAGAAATGCAAACACAAATTAACTATTGAACGGGCTGAGTATGCATCTTTGCTCATTCCACTGGACTCTTTGAAGAAAAGAGAAAAGGGTTTTATCAATGAGCTATTGGTCGCAGTACATAACGAATTCTGCGATTGCAAAGATATGGTGCTCAAAAAGGATGACAGTCAAAATAGGCAGAAGTTTGTCTCACATGTTCAACGAAAAATTAATGGAAAAAATCAGATAACTATCTTGTTTTTGGATGAGATCAACATTCCTTCTCAAGAGGATTTGCGAGAGCTTGAAGATTATCTATTGGTTAAGTTTCTTCATGACAATGATCGTGCTATTCTAGTCACGGCAGGCAGATCGAAGCCTCCCGTGTTTAACGATTTTGCCATACGCCCCACACCTTTCAATACCTTCCTGCTGCCTCTATTTGATGAGGAAAAAACTAGAATTCACATGGAATCCTTAAAACCGGGGGCTGGGGAATTGGCAGAAAAGATTTGGAAAATGGGAAATGGAGTGCCGGGAAATACTGTCAAGCTGGTGAAGCACGTAAGTGGCGACCCACCCAATATTCCAAATGAAACAAAGGCTGTCGAGTCATTGTTGGATGATATAAAGAAGGAAAACGAAATTCAAGAGAGGTATTACCCAATGTTGGAGGCGATTTCCATCCTGCGAGGGTTTTTCCAGGAGGATGTGGTTCCATTATTTCAAAGTCATCCTAATCTTAGTTTTGGGTGGGACGAGGGCAGGGTTAAGGAAGTGTTTTTGGAATTGAATCGGATCCAAGTCGGTCCTGGTGGATTAGTAGACTGGGATCGTGAGAAGAAACACTGGGCGATGGATGAAAGCATACGAGATCTGTTCGAGAAGGAGCTTCAGATGCGCGACCCAGAATTGTGGACGAAACTGCACTGCACAGCGCTGGGGATGTATCAGGAGTGGGGGCAGAAGTATAACTCGGATCTGTATTGGAACAAATCCAACCACCATAAACAGCGCCTGCAATCGGCGGGACTGAATTGCAATGACCTGGAGGGTTAAGCCATGAAAATACACGGATATGGAGTGGAATATGCCAGCGCCCGCGCGACTCCCGAGCTGGTGGGGCGTAAGAAAATCCTGGGGATCATCCAAAAAGCGATCGAGGGCAAAACAAAAAAGACACAGGTGATCTACATCACCGCTAGGGGCGGGATGGGCAAGACCCGCCTGCTTGAGGAAGTGGTCAAGTTCTGGAACAAGCAAAACCGGTTGCAGAAAAAGACACATATCCTGATTGTTAGCCGCCTGGTGGACTTGTATCACACCCACACACACAACCCAGAGGGATTGATCGATGAGATTGTAGAGTCGCTAGGGAAAAAGCATTTCAAGAAATATCTTGAGAGACGTGCTCAACTAATCCACATAAAATACGAGAAAGGTGAAACGCCTTCCGAGGCTTCGAAACAGGAGATGATCGAGGTGTTTGTGAAAGAGTTGAACGAACTGGGATGGAAATATGATAAGGTGGTCCTGGTGTTCGATACAGCAGAGGTTCTGAGATTCCAAAAAGACCCGTCTCAAACTGCATTGGGATTACCGGACAGCCTGACCATGGTAGCACGTTGGCTGGCACAGGGATTGATCAGCCGCCTGCGAAATGTAACAGTGCTGATTGCAGGACGTCCACCCGAACTGCCCAAAATGCCGGATGAACTTTTGGATAAATTGAATGAAACCGGTGCAAAGGTCATATCGTATCCGCTGCCAAGATTTGACCTTGAAGAGACACTGGAATACTTCGATGTAATGGCAAAAGCGACCCGCAAGGAAAACCCGCAAAGTGCAAAGCGGATACAGAGCATTCCCAAAGAAACGAGGCGGACGATCCATGACCTGACGCAGGGTGAGCCATTCGTGCTAGCGTTACTGATTGATTATGTAGCGATCACTGATGAACTTCCTTTCCTCGAGCAAAGGGAACCTGGTGAATTCCGCAAGGAACTGAGAGACCGGATCATCGAGGCGATCCAGAAGTGTTTGCGCCCGTCGGACGAGGTGGTGGAGGCATTATCATGGACGCCGAAAGGAATGGGGGCGCAACTGCTTGCATGGGTTCGCCAGCATCATGAGCCCAGCGATGAAGATAAACAGGAGGCAAAGGAATCCATTGATGAACTTCGCCAGCCGAAGAAACGGCTGTCTTTTGTGAAGATCCGTTCCGCAGATGATCTGGTCTTCTTCCAGGACGAGATGTACAGTCTGATGGAAGAGATGCACCGTAGTGAGACAATAAAAACCCAGAAAGAAAGAATAGATAAAGACATCCTTGACTTCTACGAATGGAAGATCAAGGAGATACGTGGAGAAATCCAGACACAGGAAATGGAACTGGATTCAACGCGGTATGCCCCGGAAAAGGAAAAAATGCACCACTTAAGCCTAGCGGGCATTGCTCGTGAGGAGGAGAGGTTGAGCACAAGGCGTACCCGTTTGCAGGCTTATCAGGTTGAGCATGTATATTACACCCTGCGGGTGAACCCTACAGATGGATTTAAGTTGTACCTGGAATATGCCGAGGAAGCCTTCCAAAGCCGTGAAGAAAACCTCTGGTTGCTCTTGCAGGATGAATTATTGCGGTATGCATACAAGTATTTGCCTGTGGAAGGGCTGACCTGGGAAGACATAGTAGCACATATGGGTATCCGTTGGATCCGATCCAGCCTGACAGAAGATAAACTTGATGAGGCAGAACGACGAACTGGGAATTTTCGTAATACATTCGGCAAGAACCTATTGAATCCCGGTAGTTATTTGGATCTGGAACTTAAAATCTGGGAGACTTGGGTATTGGTATATAGAGGCGGAGAACAAGAGAAAGCACGAGTCTTGCTGAACGATATTCTAAATGCTGTAGAGAAATTGCCATCCAGAAATAGCCTTGAACAATGGCGGCTCAAGTTCTTAAAAGCATATGCTCTGTATTGGCACGGGTACTTATCGAGAATGCAAGGTGAGTTCGGGCGGGCTACAAAGTGGTACTTAATGTCGGTGCCACTCTGGCGCGAATTGAAATTTGAGGTGATGGCAGCGCTTACGCTAAATGATCTTTCATGGGCAGAGGCGGAGGAGGGTGACTTTGATATAGCGCTTTCACATTGCAAAGATGCGTTGAATTTGAGGCGCCAGTTAGGAAAGCCATATCTGATCGGGCTTAGCCTCAACACGATGGGACTGATCGAGATTCGGTATGGGAAACCGGAAACCGCACAATTCCACTGCGAGCAGGCGTTGGAGATATTCCGCCGTCAGGAGGAGGCGCGCGGGATCGGATTGGCATGCCTTGCCCTGGCAGAATCTTTACGGCGAACGACAAACACTGATCTTTTTGTATACGATGAAAAGAAGAAGTTTGAATATCTCACCCGAGCAGTTGAACTTGCAGAAGAAGCAGCATCGATATTTACAGAAAAGGTAAAGAAAGAACCGTTGCGTCTGGTTGAGGCGTATATTGAGCTTGGATGTGTATACCGCGAATGGATACATTCCTTACCCAAGGACCGCCCAGAGCGGATACATCATATCGGGCTTAGCCGCATTGCATATGAGAAAGCAGTGAAGGTGGCAAGAGAAACAGGATATGAATATCGTGCCATTGATGCATTAGTTAATATGGCATGGTTGTATTACTACGCAGGTGATTTTGAAAAGGCGCGAGGAATACTTACAAAGAATGTACGTAACCATATTGGGGATGAATATCTATTTACTAAGGAGCATGGGGTCGTTCGAGAAATGCTTAATCCTTGGCATTGGGTTCAACTTGGCAAGGCAAATGTATTGCTTGGAGCGATGTTCTTTGATGAATATCTGAATACGTCTAAAGATTCGCCATTGGCAAAGCAGAAATTGCAGCAGGCAGCGCATAACTGGACCTTGTCAATAGCGTACAACACTTTATATAGTGAAGATTTTCGCGACTTCAAGAAAGGGCGAGAAAATATTTACAAGCGCCTTTCCACGCTCAATTCTCAAGAAATGAAATGGGTTCGAGAAAGCATGGAAAGAACTCATGATGAATATCATATCTCAGATGAGCAGAGGATTTTTGAACAACAGTTGTTAAAGAAACTTTTACACGAGTAGTTTTCTGTGAAGTTACACTGAAAAGGATCCAATATGGTGATGTAATGAAAACACGTAAAGTGAAAATCCTCGTGCCCCAGAATCTGAGACTTGAAGAAAATGATTGTGCCTGTTCAACAAAGATCGCGTTTGTTCCTGAGAATCAGATTCTCCAAGGTGTTCTAATAAGAGCTTTGAAGTTGGATTATCAGGAGATTTACTCGGGCTATAAATTGGTTTTTAATCCCCAACTTGGAAATGGTCTAGCCATCTTGACATCAACGGGTTGGAACATCCTAAACTCATTTTCTAATTCAAGACATATTACTCCCCAGGAGGATAAAGAAGTTGTCAAAAAAATGATTGACCTAGGATTCTTGGCAGTGGAAAATGATATGCAAAAAGCGGAATCATTTCCATTCTTTGCAAGTCTAAGTGCCTGGCTCCACCTCACGGACCGCTGCAACCTGCGCTGTTCATATTGCTACCTTCCCCACGTCCGCGAGGATATGTCTTCAGAGACCGGGCGGGCGGCAGTGGATGCTATTTTCCGCTCGGCATTGGCAAATGGCTTCAAACAAGTGAAACTTAAATACGCGGGCGGGGAACCGCTTTTGCGCTTCTCGTTGATCGAAGAGTTATATACTTATGCCGGGCAACTTTCGGAAGCAAATGGAATTGAGTTGGAAGGCGTTGTACTAAGCAACGGAACGTTGTTAACTGCTGAGATGATCGAGACGTTGAAGTCGCTTGGCTTGCGCCTGATGATCTCGCTGGATGGATTGGGGCAATATCACGATAGTCACCGTCCCTACGCAGGCGGACGCGGGACATTTGCCGATGTGTCAGAAGCCGTGGACCTGGCGCTTGCGCATGGACTCGTCCCCAGCATTTCAGTGACGGTCAGCAGTCGTACCGCAGAAGGTTTGCCGCAGGTAATGGCGTGGATTTTGGAAAGGGACATGCCCTTCAGCCTGAATTTCTATCGCGAGAATGAACTCTCCGCTTCGCACGAAGACATGCAATTGGATGAAAAGAAGATCATCAATGGAATGCTGGCGGCATTTAAGGTCATCGAACAAAACCCTCCACGCCGCAGTTTCCTCGGCGGAGTCGTAGACCGCTCTAATTTGACCGCATCCCACACCCATACCTGCGGGGTCGGGCAAAACTATCTCGTCTTCGACCAGAACGGGCAGGTTGCCAAGTGCCAGATGCAGATTCGTAAACCAGTTACCGACGTGCATGCGGCTGATCCGTTGGCGCTGATTCGAGCCGACCAGATTGGGATCCAAAACCTGCCTGTCTTGGAAAAAGAAGGTTGCAAAACCTGCGAATGGAAACATTGGTGCGCTGGGGGCTGTCCATTGACTACCCACCGTGCGACTGGGCGGTATGACGTCAAATCGCCGAATTGCAATATTTATAAGGCTTTATTCCCCGAAGCCGTGCGCCTTGAGGGGCTGCGATTATTGAAATATCAAGACGACCCTGAAGTGGTTGTGAAGTTGTAAAGATGATCAAGATAAAAAGAAGACGGACATGCCGTCTTCTTTTTATTTGAGAGGATGAAGTTATGCACGAATCATCGTCAACAGCATCTTGAATTTTTGAATGGCTTTGAGCGCGTGCGGTTCATTGGCAGGCATGATGATGGCATCGCCGGCGGATAATCGATACGGCATGCCGGAGATGGTCACTTCCGCTTCGCCTTCAAGGATATGGACGAGAGCATCGAAGGGGGCTTTGTGTTCGCTCAAGCCCTGTTCGGCATCGAAGGCGAACAGGGTAACGTTACCCGCCTCTTCCTTCGTAACTTGGCGGCTGACGACAGAGCCTTCCTGATAGTTGACCATTTCGGCGAGATGCAATACTTGTGATTTCGGTGCAGTGTACATGGTTTTAATTCCTTTTCTACCGCCAAGCGCGCTAAGGTCGCCAAGTTTTTTTGGTTCCCTTCGCGTTCTTAGCGGGCTTCGCGGTTAATATTTAGGACTTACGCGGTTCAAAATCTTTTGCCGCGAATTACGCGAATTGTCACGAATTTTTAAACAATTCGCGTGAATTCGCGAAATTCGTGGCTTGTTCGTAGGGTTTGTGTGCAAGCAAAGGTTGTCAGCATCTCTGCTCAAGCCGCCGGCCGTCCTCGGCGGCGTTTTATGAGGGAAATCCCGCGCCGAGGACGGCGCTGGGAGCATATTACCTGACATGTTTTGCTTGCACACTATGGTTTTGCGTAAGTCCTATGTTATTTCTCTTCCGGCGGTTTGACGGCGCTGAACTCGCGCCAGAGCAGCAAATCATATACGATCTTCAACCCGCCGCAAATGAAGAAGGGAGCGCTGAACAGGGCGGGGATGCTGAAGAAGATGCCGGTGAGCGCAGGGGAAAGGGAAGCGCCGACTGAACGCGCGATAGCGGTCACGCCTGAGGCGGCGGACCGTTCGTCTGGAGCCACAACAGCCATCGTGTAGGATTGACGCGTGGGCACGTCCATTTGAGAGATGCTAAAGCGCAGGAGCAGAGTCCCGATGGCGAGGGGCAGGGAAGGCATCAGCGGCACGAGGATCAAAAGGATGTTGGAGGGGATGTGGGTGAAGACCATCGTGTTGACCAGCCCGATCTTTTCTGCGACTTTGACGGCGAGCAGCGACGAGATACCCGCGAGGATGTTCGCGCCGAAGAAGATGCTGCCGAGAATGCCCGTGTCCACGCCGAATTTGACGTGGAACCAGTAGGCGATCATGCTCTGCACGATGAGACCGCCCGCAAAGGCGTCGAGCGCAAAGAAGGCGGAGAGTTTGAAGACAACCTTGCGCGATTCATGCAAGCCCAGAATCTTTTTCTTTTCAGTGGCTTCATTGCGCGCCTCAATGGCGGGGGAGATTTGCAAAAAGAGGATCGCAATCAGCAAGCCCCCGACCGCATAGCCCGTCAGGATGTAACGATACGCATCCAATGCAGACCAGCCGGCTGTTTGCAGCAACTGAGCCAGCCAGCCGCCCATCAGCGCGCCGATGGCAGTGGAGAAGGAACCGGCGAGGTTGTACCAGGCGAAGACTTTGGTGCGTAAATTATTCGGCAAGAGTTGACTCAGCCCTGCCTGCTCCACCGAGAGGAAGGGACCGATCTCATTTCCGCTCGGGCTGATGACACCGACAACCGCGGCGAGAATCAGGATGATGAGATTGTTGGTGAGCAGAAAAACGATGCCTGCGCCGAGCATAAGTAACGCGCCGATGATAAGTGTGCGCTTGCGCCCGAAGCCGTCGGCATGGGTGGTGAGCCAGAGCGAAATACCTGCATCCCCGGCTAGGGTGAAGGTGAAAAGCAAGCCTGCTTGTTGTTCGGTCAGACCCGCCTCGGAAAGATACAACACAAGGACGACGGATAGGAACCCGTAACAGAACATGCGGATGATGCGCGTGGTGAAAAGCAGGGGGACGTCGAGCGTAAGGGTCATTTTGTTCTCGCTACATCCAATCTGCACCAGGCATATAGCGCATCGTACACTTCGAATTGATGCTCAAGGTTTTCCATATCTTCAGGGAAGCGCAGGCTGTAGCCGGATGCAATCGCTTCAAGCCCGCGCGCGATGGGATCGCTGTCAATATCCTCCACCACATCCGCCGCATGGACGATCTTTGCCAGACGTAAAAGCCCGGGTTCCTTCAAACCGTATTTGACGATGATGGACTCGAAGGAACAGCGTCCATCCACATGACCCAGTTCGACTCCGGGCGCATCGAAGGGAATGGCGCCGGTCTCTTTTGCAACTTTTTCGATCTGGTTGGCGGGGACGAATAAAAACTCCGCTTCGTTATCGACGAAGCGGGTGATGAGCCACGGGCAGGCGACCCGGTCAACGTGAACGTGAGAGCGTGTG
The DNA here is from genome assembly GCA_016191955.1 of Chloroflexota bacterium. Lineage (GTDB taxonomy): Bacteria > Chloroflexota > Anaerolineae > Anaerolineales > Villigracilaceae > Villigracilis. The sequence continues at coordinate 13,348 of JACPVC010000067.1, read as the reverse complement.
ATCCATATCATGGTATTTCTCCTTTTCGGGATCGTTGCTTGTGAATTATATGCCAGCCCGCTGTAAAAAGACCATGCTAAACATGTGCAAGCAAAGGTTATCGGCGGTTCAAGCTCAAGCCGCCGTCCCCGGCGCAGAGAGCAAACTATGCCCGCCGTAAAAAGACCATGCCGAACTTCCCCTACCAAATCAGGGGAGAATGCCTCTGACCGATTGTCCACAACCTTTATACAATAAACTTAAATGATGATGAGTACTTGGTGATGAAGCCAGTGCCTGAACTTCAGGCTATATATGACATTTATGCTCAAATTAGATGTGTTTCAGTACTAACCCATAGGATTTGAATGTAATAAAGTTACTAATCATTGGGCGCTCCTCTCTCTTTTACGGCAAATTCAATATATAAGGAGTCTGTATGAAAAAGCTACTGCTCGTAATTTCATTGTTCGTGCTTGCGTCGCTGGTCCTTTCCGCCTGTGGCACCCCCGCCACGGAAGCCCCGGTTGTCGAACCTGTTGCGACCGAAGCCGCCACCGAGGCGCCGACCGCTGAACCCATGCCTGCCTTTGAAGGACCCAAGGGCGCGTTGGTTGCCTACCCCGTAGATACCGCCCCGACGCTCGATGGCGTGGCGGATGATGCTGCTTGGGCGAATGCCGAAGCAATCGAGATCGAAGTTGCCAACGGTTTCAATAACTTCGAAACCACTGCTGAACTCAAAGCCGTGTACACCGAAGATACCGTTTACTTCGTCCTCAGCTACGAAGACCCCACCCAATCCTGGTATCGCTATCCCTGGGTCAAACAGGAAGATGGCACCTGGAAACAGGACAAGGACCCGAACGACAAAGGCGGCGACAACAACCTGAACTACGAAGACAAGTTCGCCATGATCTGGAACATCAACAACAGCATTGCCAACTTCAACGAAAAAGGTTGTGCAGTGGCTTGCCATGACGGCGAGAATCCTGACCTGAAGCCTTACGGCAACAAGTATACTGAAACCGAAGGCGAATTCGGCGACATCTGGCACTGGAAATCCGTCCGCAACCTGAACCAGATCGACGATCAATATCTCGACTGGACGACCCTCGATACTTCCTCGCCTGAAGCTCAAGCCAAGACCATCGAAGCTGGTCGCCACAGCGATGCGAAGGACTCCGGCGGTTATGCCGATAACTTCGCCAGCATGCCCGACCCCGCCGACTCGACCAAGACCGTCGCCGATAAATCCATGCCCGGTTTCACCTCCCCGAGCATCGATACGACCACCGGTTTCCCCGGCTTCATCCTCGACAGCGAAAAAGTTGCCGTAACCAAGGAAGAACTCGATGCCATGCCTGCGGGCACCATCATCCCCGCCATCATCAAGTCTGAGATCGTCGGCGACCGCGGTCAGATCTCTGCCGGATGGGTATGGGCAGACGGCAAGTGGACCCTCGAATTCAGCCGCGCACTCGTCACCGGCTCCGAAACCGATGTGCAGTTCGATGACCTGACCGCCCAGTACTTCTTCGGGCTTGCGATCTTCGAAAACGCACAGGTACGCCACGCTTTCCAATACGGCGTCTCCAGCATGGTCTTCATGCCCCGCTAATTCGTAACGTTCTTCTCCTTGAAAAAGTAGCGCAAGATGACATCTTGCGCTACTTCATTTTTATTCCGGTCTCATACGGTAGGGTGCGTCGCACCAGACGGGTAATATTTATCTTCTTAAGTAGACGAATCTACGGGTTGAACGAATCTCATTAATGATGGTGCGACGCACATTTTTCATATCACTCCCGCCCCACCCTTTCAAATAAATGATGTTCGTACGCATACGCCGCCAGCTCGATGCGATTGCTCAGATGCAATTTCTCCAGCATATTACTCACATAATTCCCCACCGTCTTTTCACTCAAATTCAACAGCTTGCCGATCTCGGCATTCGTCTTGCCCTTCGCGAGATGCATCAACACATCCATTTCACGGTCTGATAATTCGCGGAAGGCATCCTCCTTCGCTTTCCTCTCCGCCTCACGGACTCGCGACAGCAGCCGCGCCGTGGTCGATGGATCGAGCAGCGCTTCGCCCCTAGCCGCAGCCTGGACCGCGCGAATCAGCTCTTCATTCCCGACTTGTTTCAGCACATACCCAACCGCCCCTGCATTGATCGCGCGCATCACGAGTTCATCGTCCGCGAAGGAAGTGAGCATCACCACCTTGACCTTTGGAAACCCAGCCGTGACCTGACGCGTGGCTTCAATGCCGCCCTCGCCCGGCAGGCGAATATCCATCAACACCACATCCGGCGAAAGCGACTCCACGGCGCGCACGGCTTCGGCGGCGGTGCTGGCTTCGCCGATCACTTCCATATCCGGCTGGTCGTTGAGCAGCGTCATCAACCCAAGGCGGACAATATCATGGTCGTCCACTAAAAGAATGCGGGTCTTGGTCATCTAATCCTTCCAGGGAACTTCAAGAGTTATAAGCAAGCCCCTGTTGTTTTCAAATTCGATCTTGCCGTTGAGCAGGCGCGTGCGGTCACGCATATTTCGCAGCCCATACCCATCCTTTAATTCGGATGGCAGCCCTTTGCCGTTATCCTGAATTTGGATGCGGAGCGCCTCCCCCCCGTCTTTGGCTTGGATCTGCACACTCTCGGCTTTCGCGTGGCGGACGGCGTTCGCCATCGCCTCGTTGACGATTGCCAGCAAATGCCCCGTCCGCCTTTCAGACATCGATTTTTCACCGGGCAGTTCGGTTTGAACCGTCACCTTCACCATCGAATTATAGTTTGGGTTCACCGCAATCTCATGCAACAGCACCGCAAGCGGCTCGCTGGACGTTTGCGTGTGGGCGTGTAGTTCGGCAAGGTTTCGGCGTAGGTCCAGGATCGAATCGCTGAGCACGCCCACGGCGCGTTTGAGGCGCTTGCCTAGTTCGCTTTCCGGGTCGGCGATATGTTCCGCAGACTCGACTAATAATCCCGCTGTATACACTTTTTGGATCGCGCCATCGTGCAGGTCGCGGGCAAGACGTTCGTGTTCGGCGTTGATGATCTGCTGCTGTTCCAATTGCTCGATGCGGCGCTCAGTCTCAAGGTCGAAGATCTCCAATGCGCGGATGATGGTGAGGGCGACAACAGCCCCAAACAACGAACGGAACACCATGGGTGGCACGCCTGTGAAATCCTCGAATGTTTGAGTGTTTAAAATATTTCCCGGAAAGAAATCGACGGGAGGTGGAGTTGTACCGGCAAGCAATGTATATAGCGCCAGGGAGACTCCGGCAATACGAAACATTTGCACGATCTTGGGCACATTGAGCGGGGCAATGCGTTGAAGGGTATGCGCGCGCAACCCATAAGCGGCTAGCAGACCGCCGGGAAGCCCAATGAAGTACCTTGCGAAGGCGTTGGTTGTGCGCCTCCATTCAGAATCCAGGGAATCGCCTGGAAAAATAATAAATGCAAAAGTGACCCAAACTACAAATACGAGAACTGTTTCCTTATGAAGCCAACGCGAGCGTCTGCTGGATGGGATGACCGCAATCCCAAATTCAAAAAGGCAGAGAAACGATACTGCCAACAGAATCTTGTGAAAAAAATGCATCAGTTGCGCGGTCGTTTCACTCAAATATTCTGCTTGAATTGGAATGAACAGGTCACCCCATTCGTAAATCCCGTGCGTGATGCCAAAAGCCGCCAGCCAGCGCAAGTTGCGCGCCAGGTCGAGCTGGGAGGAACGGCGTGTTTGCAGGATGATGGCAAAGCCGAGCAGGAAGAAGACCAGCCCGTAAACGAAGAGGATGATCTCCTGATTCAGTTTGAAAAATTCGGAAAATGTAATCATGCAGTCGGCTTATTGCGCGAACAAAGCTATGACGCCGTTTGGGTCAATTATGCTTTGCAGGGCAGAGAACGGGATCATCACCGTCTGCGGACCAACAGCATACGGCGCAACTTGATATTCGTCGAAGGTGATGACGAGGAAACCTTCGTTGGAGAGATTCCAACGTTGGTAGTTTTCAGGCAGCGGGTCAGCCCCACCAGAGAAGCTCTCGAAACCGATGTCGCGCGTCGCGAGTTCGGCTTTGCATAGGTCTGCAATGACGGTTAGATAATCGACGCCGGGCAGGAAGAGTTCGTCAAGATTTAATTCCCGTCCGTTCGCGAGATCGTAATTGACCGATATGCTGTAATGTCCGGGGTGCGCCGCACCATCGGCATAGAAATAGACCAGGAACTGAATGCTCCAAATATCGCCGCGCTGACCGAGGACGCTGTATTGGATTTCCAGTGAACTTCCGTTCACGAGCGGCGGGGTGGTGGCAAAGGCAAGCGTGTTGATCTTGAATCCGTCGATCTCGTTCTGGACGATCTGTTTGAGATAGGTGTTGAAGTTCTGGACTCGCACATCATCGGAGCCTTGCAGGTATGGGACCTGAGCTTTGATGGTGTAGGGCGGTTCCGCCCCCGCCTCTTCCACCGGCGACGATTGCATCGTCAACCCGGAGCTTAACGCCGCCGCAGCCGTCGGTGCTTCGGGCGTGAAACTAGGGATGGGCGTGAAGGTTGGCACAACAGCCTGAGCTTCCGTGCTCGCAGGCGGGACGGATACGTTCGGCGCGGGCGTGCCGGTAAGTGAGCAAGCGAGCATGGTGACAAAAAGGATCGTTGATAAAAAGAGGAAATTGTTCTTCATTGCATCTCCTTGGAATGTTTTGATTCTATCTCGAAAGAACCGGTTTTGTGACATACCTTATATAGAAAGTACAATGACCCCGAAGGGGTGTCATAGTTTGTAAAATTCATGCCATCTGTCGCACGGCGCCACGGCGACGCCTCCGGGATTGAACTATGCAAAGCGAGTTATCAAGTAAAATACACCCGCTTATGAAAGAATTCATCTATTCTCGCAATGCCGTCCATGAAGCCTTGCGCGCCAGACGCAGGCAGATATTTTCCGTTGAAATCGCCGAGGGGGCACAGGAGAAGGGCACACTGGCAGAGATCGTCAAACTGGCTGGGCAGCAGAAGATCAGGGTCAACCGCGTGCCGCGTGGCAAGTTGGACAAGGTCAACCAGAACCATCAGGGCGTGGTGGCGGAAGTCAGCGGTTACCCGTATTCTGATTTGGTCGATATTCTCGACAGCATCAAAGGCGAACTGCCTTTCATTCTCATCCTCGACTCTTTGCAAGACCCGCAGAATTTTGGCACGCTCATCCGCACGGCGGAGGCGGTGGGCGTACATGGCATCATCATCCCGCTGGCGCGCTCGGTGGAGGTGACTCCGTCTGCGGTCAATGCGTCCTCGGGGGCGAGCGAGCACATGTTGATCGCCAAGTCGAATCTTTCGCAAGCGATGGACGCGCTCAAGGATGCAGACGTCTGGCTGGTTGGGTTGGACCAAGCCGGGGCGGAGGTCGAGGCGGGGTCGCGTCATCTCAAAGGCGCGCTAGGTCTCGTCGTCGGGTCTGAAGGGGAAGGTCTGCATGAACTCACGCGCAAGAAATGCGACATCGTGTTGAAACTGCCGATGCGCGGAAAAATTGAATCGTTGAATGCTGCTGTAGCGGGGTCGGTAGCGTTGTATTTGGCGTATTTAAACCGTAATGCGTAATTACGTGTTACGCATTACGTATCACGGAGACAAACATGCCACAAGGCGCCTATCATTTTCCAAAAGGATTTTTATGGGGGACGGCAACCGCCGCGCATCAGGTAGAAGGCAACAACACAAATAATAATTGGTGGAAGTGGGAGCAAGAGGGTCATACAGACGGCTCGGCTGCCGTCGCCGCCGATTGGTGGGGCGGGCGCTGGCGCGAAGATTTCGACCGCGCTGTCGAAGCTGGGCAGAACGCGCATCGCCTTTCAGTGGAGTGGAGCCGCATTCAGCCGACGCCGGATACATGGGATGAAGAAGCCCTTGAAAAGTATCGCGCTATGCTGCGCGGCTTGAAGGAACGTGGCATGACTCCGATGGTCACTCTCCATCATTTCACCGATCCGTTGTGGCTCGAAGAAGTAGGTGGCTGGGAAACAGAAGCTGTGGTTCCGTTGTTCGAGAAATTCGTTCGTAAAACAGTGGACGCTTTGAAGGAATATTGCACGCTGTGGTGTACCATCAACGAACCGACGGGCTATGCTTTAAATGGCTATATTACCACGGGCGTAGACTCCTTCCCGCCTGGTAAAAATAATATGAAGCTGGCGATGCAGGTGCAAGCGAATCTGATCCGCGGGCATGCAGCCGCCTATCGTGCCATCCATTTATTGCAGCCGGAAGCGCGTGTGGGGATCGCGCATCATTATCGTTCGATTGCGCCGCAATATGCCTGGTCCCCTTTGGATCGGCTGCTGGCGAGAAGTTTCTTTCAGGCGATCAACGAGAGTTTCCCCCTGGCGTTGGCAGATGGTGTTATGCGCTCTCCCATCGGTTCGGTGAGAATCCCGGAAGCCAAAGGCACGCAAGATTATTTCGGTTTCAATTACTACACACGGGAATATGTCACGTTTGATCTGCGGCACGCGGACACCTTGTTCGGTCGTCACTTTTTTCGCAAGGATGCCGAACTGAGTGATGACGCTTTCCTTGCCCTCGAACCGGATGGAATGTTTGAGGGCTTGAAGTGGGTTGTACGCAACTTCCCGAACCTGCCTATCCTTATCGCTGAAAACGGCGTGAACTCGGCGGATGACTCCATTCGTCCGCGCTACACTGCGCAGCATATCCACCAGATGTGGCGCGCGGTCAATTTCAACTGGCCCATCAAGGGCTACTTCCACTGGTCGCTGGTGGATAATTTCGAGTGGAGTTTCGGATGGAAGTACCGCTTCGGACTCTGGGGATTGGATGTGGACACCCAGAAACGGATCAAACGCCCAAGCGTGGACTTTTATGCCGAGATATGCAAGGAGAATGGCATTTCGTCTGACATGGTGCAAAAGTATTGCCCTGAGGTGTTCGAGAAGTTATTTCCATCGTAACTGATGTTACGCGATTTCTACTTTCTTGCGTCCCTTGCCCTTCGACTGCGCGCTGAGCAGAGAGCGGGTGCTCGTCCCGCTCGTAGTTGAAGCGCAAGTACGTAACATCAGTTCGTAAGTGAAACCTAAAATGGAACGCTGACGAGCGCGAAAAAAAATGTGTATTCAGCATTCTTAAAAACGAACTCACCCCGAAACATTACAAATAATGTTTCGGGGTGAGTTATGTCTTTCTATTGCCTAAAGTTCAGAAGCGCGTCTTGTGATCTTGTCCTTCGCCCGTGCAATGAACTCACTCAGCGCAAATCCATTCTGCTGGCTGCCATCGCGCACGCGCAGCGAGACCTGATCGGCTTCCATCTCGTTCTTGCCGACCACGATCATGTAGGGCGTTTTCATCATCTGCGCATTGCGAATCTTGGCGTTCATGCGCTGGGACGAAAGGTCCGCGCTGGCGCGGATGCTGTTCTCGCGCAATTCCTTCGCGATCTTTTCCGCGTACTCGTTCTGTTCATCCGTGATGGAGATGACGCGCACCTGCTCCGGCGAGAGCCAGACCGGGAAGTTGCCTGCGTAATGCTCGAGCAGGAAACCCACCATGCGTTCATGCGTGGAAAGCGGCGCGCGGTGGATGCACAACGGCACTTCGTCGTGACCTTCGCTGTTCGTGAATTTCAAGTCGAAGCGGGCAGGGACGGCAAAGTCCACTTGATTCGTGGCGAGCGAGAACTCGCGCCCGATGGCAGACCAAATCTGCACATCGATCTTCGGACCGTAGAAGGCAGCTTCATCTTCGCGTTCCACATAAGGAACACCGCCATTATTCATGGCGCGGCGCACCATGTCCTCCGTCTTGACCCAGAGGCGTTCATTGTCCACATACTTTTTACCCAGCCCGGATTTGGCATGCAGCGACAGACGCATCACATACTTGTCGATGCCGAACAGTTCAAAGTATTTGTGATACAGAGCGATCACGCCCATGAACTCCTGCTCGAATTGTTCCTCGGAACAGTAGATGTGGGCATCGTTCATCTGCATCGAGCGGACACGCATCAAGCCAAAGAGTTCGCCTGATTTTTCGTAGCGGTAACACGTTCCGTATTCCGCGAGGCGCACGGGCAGGTCACGATAGGAACGTCCCTTCGAGCCGAAGATCTTGTGGTGCATCGGGCAGTTCATCGGCTTGATGTAATACTTCACGCCTTCCAATTCCATCGGCGGATACATGCTCTCGGCATAGTACGGCAGGTGACCGGAACGGATGAATAAATCCTCCTTCGTCACGCTCGGCGTCTTGACGCGGTCATAGCCTGCCTTCTCTTCCATTTCCTTGGCAAGCTTTTCCAACTCTTCGATCATCACGCCGCCGTTTGGCAGCCACAAAGGCAGACCTGGACCCACTTCCTCATCGAAGATGAAGATTTCCAGTTCCTTGCCCAGCTTGCGGTGATCGCGCTTCTTTGCTTCTTCCAACTGGTGCAGATGCTCTTCAAGTTGTTTTTTGTTCTCCCACGCCGTACCATATACGCGTTGGAGCATTTTATTGTTCTCATCGCCGCGCCAATACGCACCCGCAATGGACATCAACTTGAATGCGTCTTGCTTGATCTCCTTCGTGTTCGCCACATGCGGACCGCGGCACAAGTCCGTGAACGAATCTTGCCGGTAGATCGAAATCTCCGGCTTTTCCTTGAGCGGATTGCCGTACTCATCGAAGCCGCCTTTTTCCAAGCCTTCGATCAACTCCAGTTTATATGGCTGGTCGGCAAAGATTTTCTTCGCCTCCTCCGCCGAGATGATCGTCTTCTTGAAATCATGTTTGCCTTGCACGATCTGGCGCATGCGCTTTTCGATGGCTTCCAAATCTTCCGGCGTCAGGTTGCGCGGCAGGTCGAAATCGTAATAGAACCCATTCTCCACCGGCGGACCAATCGTAATCTTCCCATCCGGGAACGTCTCCAGCACGGCCTGCGCCATCACATGCGCTGCCGAGTGACGGATCTTGTAAAGATAAGACTCTTCGTATTTTTCCATAACTTGTTGTGACATTTTCGCTTCCTTTCTTAACACTTCGACTTTGCTCAGTGCGAGCTTTGGTCTGATTCTGCTTCGGGGACATTACCGCGTCTCAGAGGAAAGCAGAATCAAGCCTCCGAGGCGCTCACGAGTATCGGTCTTCATAGCAGCCTCCTATATCCCCGAATGGGGATGAAAAATAAAAAAACTCTCGCCCAATCACGGGACGAGAGTTTGATCTCACGCGGTTCCACCCGATTTGTAGCGCGAGATACCATCTCGCATTACATCTCTTGAGCTTCTAACGGAGCAACCCGTTTCACTTACTAGCTGACCGCTGATACCTGGTCACTGTTCTGTTCAACGCTCTCGAGTGGTTTTCTGTGTTTGTCCCTTGAAGAGATTCTCAATTGTTGCTCTCTTCTCCCTGTTAGAGACTTGACCACATACTCGTCTCGGTCAATGCGTTATCATTATTGAATGGCGGAATTATAATCACATCAACCTAAAAAGGCAATGCTGCTTGCATCGGGAGAAAAAATGAGAGCAAAATCTGAAAAACGCCTGCTGGCAGAGCAACTTCGACGTGATCTTGGTTATTCCTATAATGAAATATCTGGACAAATTGGCGTGAGTAAGAGCACCTTGTCGAACTGGCTCAAAAACATTTCTCTCACGCTCGAACAGGAAGAACGAATTCAACAGCGAATCGAAAACAATCAAACCGCGTTTGTTGCCCAGGCACGTATAACAAATAAAAAGCGGTTTAAGGAAGCGCGAGACCAGGCTTTTCAAACCGGGGTTGAAATTGCCTCTCAAATCCCGGATAACGACGCCGTCCACGAACTTGCACTTTCCATGCTATATCTTGGAGAAGGAGACAAGACCGGCAATCGCGTTCAGATCGCAAATACCGACCCGGCGGTGTTACGATATTTCTTATGGGCTGTTGAAAAACTATATGAAGTAGAGAGATCTGAAATGGCTTTGCGTTTGAATCTTATAGAAGCCGCGCGCTCACTCGAAGACCAGATGATAGTTTGGTGGGCAAATCAACTCTCATGCTCTCCGACCCAATTCACAAAGACTCAATTTGACCCACGTTCCAAACACACCCAGATCACCGGGGAATATCATGGAGTTTGCACAATTACATATGGTGACACATATTTGTACGAGCGGTTAATTGGCGTCTACTCTACGTACTTCAATCAAATATAAATAAGAAGAACAGCCACTTCAATAAGAAGTGGCTGTGTGGGCGAGATAGGGCTCGAACCTACGACCTCACGGATGTCAACCGTGTGCTCTAACCAACTGAGCTACCCGCCCGAACGGATGGACATTATAACGAGAGTGCTCAGATTTTGCAATATGTCTTTTATACAGCCTTGGAAATGACCAGAGTCACATCGTCTGCCAGGGGGGCGCCATTCGTATACTCGCCCAACGCCTTCAAAATGGACTGGATCATCTGTTCCGCCGAGGCATTCGCGTTCAAGCGGATAATATTTGCCAATTGCTCTTCGCCCCACAACTGTCCGTCCTGGTTCGCCGCTTCGGTGATGCCATCCGTATACAGGATGAAAATATCGCCGGGTTGCAGTTTAACTTCCTCCATATGCAGAGAGAACCGCTCCGCCAACCCGACGGCAGGCCCCGTCGGACGGAGCCAAATTTCCTCGTCCGTTTTGCTGCGGTACAGATACGCCGAACTGTGACCCGCATTCGCGTATGTCAGCGTGCGGGTCTTCGAGTCGTATTTCCCAAGAAAGATCGTCACAAAGGTTGTGAAGTTGATGTTGTGAATGTAAAGCCGGTTGATCCGCTCCAATGTGGAGATGGGCGAATCCGTTTCGGGGATCAGCGTATTGAACGCCGTTTGCAGGCTACTCATAAACATCCCAGCCGAGACGCCGTGCCCGCTCACATCTGCGATCACGATGCCATGTGTCCCATCTTTGAAATCCACAAAGTCGAAGTAATCGCCGCCCACGATCTGTGCCGGACGACTGAACGCGGAAATGTTCATCCCTGTCAGGGAGGGAATCTTTTTAGGCAACAACCCGCGCTGAATGATCTGCGACATCTGCAGCTCGCCTTCCAACTGGCGAAGTTCCTCATCCGAAAAATGACCGAGGCACACTGCAGAGGTGTAATCCATTTGCAGCAACTGCGTCTCAACCATCTCATGGCAAACTTTGCAAACCCCAAACTCGCCGTCCTTGATCTTTTCAAGCGTCTCGTCGATCACATGCAAATGTTCTTCAACACAAGTTTCATCCTGAAGCCCAAGGCAGGTCTTGCGCTTGTTTTCAGGGGCTGTCTCAAGCCACTGATTCAAGTTCACCTGAGCCTGTAGAAGCCGTGCGTTTGTCTCATTGTAAAGTTGGTCTTTCATTATGTTCCTCGCGATGATGGGAAGGGAAATAGAACTCTTGTTCTATATTGTAACACAAGCAAAAACTGAATTCAAGCTCGTCGGAACTTAAGACGAACCATCCCCCGGCTCCCTTACTGATAATACATTATGCAATCTTACTGAGAAGGTTTCCAAAGCTTGGCAATTTTCAGGTCAATTTGGCAACAAAATTTGGCAGGATTGAGAAAAGGTAGCCTTTAATTTTCCCTGAGACAACGTTACCCCGCTTGGTAACATTTTCCGTAAGGCAATTCGCACTTATAAAACCCTCTCTTGGTTGCGTTATAATAAAGTTAACCATTTTTGGAGGTTCTACCATGAATTTTCGCAAGTTTCGCTGGCTGATGGGATTCACTCTCGCAGCTGTGCTATTAAGTTCCTGCAATTTCGGAGCGACCCCGCCTCCCACGCAGGATACCGGCGCAATTCAAACACAGGCATTCGGACAAGTCCTTACCCAGGTTGCCGAACAGGCAACTCAGACCGCTGCCGCTGTTCCGCCAACACCGCTCTCAACCAATACCATTGCCCCCACAAATACGCCGCCTGCCATCCCAACATCCAGCGCGTTTGGCATTCCCACGAACACACCTTTCACCTTCAACACCCAACAGCCCGGGCTGACTCCGCAACCAGGCGGACTGTCCTTCACAGCCACTGTTGGCATATACAGTACCACCACGACCAAGAACGGTTGTAACGATGGCTACCTCGTTAGCGAGTCTCAACCGTATGATGGAAAGACAATACTTTTCAACACAGAGTTCACCAAAAGCTGGGATTTCCTAAATACGGGAACCTGCACCTGGGATGAAGGCTATACCTTTGCCTTTGTTGAAGAATTCTCCACAGGACCCAAATACGTGCTTCCCTCAAAGGACTATATCATTCCCAAAACCGGTCCATTCGTAAAACCGGGCGAAACTGGAACGTTCGCGGTCCCGATGAGAGTGCCCAAAGACCCCGGTGAATATATTTGGTACTTTAAAATCAAAGATGATGCCGGGCAATACTTTGGCTCGCTGGTGTGGATCAAGATCATTTCTGTAAGAGGTTAGAAAGCAGGGACACCATGAAAAAAACTCTCGCATTTCTCCTAGCAGCGCTTCTACTTGCGGCATGCGCTCCCGCTGTGCCAATCGAGCCAACGCCTGATGTGAACGCCATCCGCACTTCAGCAGCAAGCACGGTGATCGCTGAATTCACATTGACCGCGGTGTTCTCCACCCCCACTTCCCAGCCGCTGCCCACCGAAACGCCTACCCAGCAAACAGAATTGATCCCGCCTTCTGAAACCGCCGCAGCCATCTTCACCCTCGACCCAACCCAGGCGGCTCTCACGCCCGATGCCCTGTGTGACGATTATTCCTTCGACCTTGCCACTCTCGATGTAACCATCCCCGATGGCACACCTATGACGCCGGGGCAGGATTTCACAAAGACCTGGAAGATCAAGAACACCGGCATCTGCACCTGGGATACAAGTTACAAAGCCATCTTCTCCTACAGCGCGCCGCCCAACGAACGCATGAGCGCGCAGCCCGTTCCGCTCGCCGCGCTTGTCGCCCCCGGGCAGGAAGTGGAAGTCTCCGTTCAGTTCAAGGCCCCCACCACGCCGGGCGAATACAAGGGATATTGGCAAATGGTGAACTCCAAGGGCATCCCCTTTGGATCAAAAGACTACATCCTTGTTGTGGTCATCGTCGTCCAATAAATTGATCGGCCTTACTCAAGCGGTAAAAGAAAAAGCGCGCCAGCTGGGATTTATCCAAATAAGCTTGATTTACTAGTAGCGTGTCAAGCATGAATTGATGGGTAGAGGCGTTTAAGTTTGAGGCGAGCATCCTCAGTTGCAAATTGCCAATTGACCGTAGCCTGTTTATTGTTCCGTTGGACCGTCCAAGCTTCAGTTTCACGGATCAGGAT
>JACPVC010000066.1 GCA_016191955.1 Chloroflexota bacterium | reverse complement strand
TGGCGGAGACGTATATTGGCAATTGGTTAAAGCAAAATAGGATTCCACGCGACCAGATCGTGCTTGCTACCAAGGTACGCGGTGAGACGGGCAAAGGACCCAACGATGAAGGCTTGAGCCGCGTCCACATCATGAACGCAGCCGAAGCATCTCTGCGCCGTTTGCAGACCGATCATATCGACCTCTATCAATCTCACTGGTCGGACGAAAATACGCCCATCGAAGAAACTCTGCGAGCCTTCGATGACCTGATACGGCAGGGCAAAGTCCGTTACATCGGCGCCTCCAATTACACCGCCTGGGAATTGATGCAAGCCTTGTGGACTTCTGATAAACATAACCTCGCCTGCTATGATTCCCTCCAGCCACATTACAACCTGATCCATCGCGATGAATTCGAGCGCGAACTGCGTGCGGTTTGTCAAACTTACAATCTCGGTGTGCTTCCGTACAGTCCACTCGCGGGTGGATTCCTCACCGGGAAGTATCGTCGCGGTGAACCGTTGCCTGAAAGCAAACGCGCCGAAGGGCGCAAAAAGTCCATGACCGATAAGAACTTCAACCTGCTCTTTGAAATGGAGCGCATCGCTTTGATCCACAAAGCGACAGTCTCACAAGTCGCCCTGGCATGGATGCTGGCAGACCCGATTATTACCAGCCCCATCATTGGGGCGACCACGATCGCGCAGTTAAATGAAAACCTCGGGGCAATGGAAGTCCATTTGACGGAGGAGGAGAGGAATATCTTGAACAAGATAACAGATTGGGATGCAGACGATTGATGAATGTGTAAAGGGGTTCTGAGCGTATAATTACTTTGTTGGGAAACTTATAAGATGCCCCGTCCCCTCCGTGTTTTTCTCTGCCATGCCTCGCAAGACAAGCCCGCCGTTTTGAGATTGCATCGTTATCTTACGCAGCATGGAGTGGAACCATGGCTGGATCGAGAGGAATTGTTACCCGGACAAAACTGGGCAGTGGAAATCTCCAAAGCGTTAGATGCCACAGATGTAATTCTTGTATGTTTGTCGAAAGCTTCGATCAGCAAAGAGGGATTTGTTCAAAAAGAAATTTCCTTTGCGCTGGATAAGGCTTTGGAAAAACCGGAAGGAATGATTTTTATCATTCCTGTAAAACTTGAGGAATGTGAACTTCCCAGGAGCCTGAATCGCTTTCATTGGGTGGATTTATTCCGTGATGGCGGCCGCAGGCGCCTGCTGATGGGTCTGAACAAACGGTCGACAGAACTAGGCGAAGACGTATTGCCTGTACCCATCGAAGATGCAAAGCAGCGAACGCCCAAACCTTTTAAACCTGAAATTAAACAAGAAGAATTCAAAGGGGAAACACCTGCGCCTCTCGTTATACACAAAGAGGCAATCAAACAGGAGAATTCCGCTCCCGAATTAAAGAAAGAAATAGAACCAGAAAAACCTGTTAGCCAACCTATGCTGGTGACTGAAAAGAAAAAAGAGCAGACCAAAAAACCCTTTACAAAACTTCTTGATTCGGCTTCGCTCTTTCCCAAGAGGATGTCGGATTCCCCAAACAGTGGAAAAGACAACGCATTGACTGACGAAGCAACATTGAAATGTCGGGGTCAATTTCCACTCACGTTTAAAGCGGTATTTACTATTAGTCTGATTTCGATATTTTTGTATATTGGGATTTTCTATTGGTCAGGAACGAATAATTTGGCTCAGCTATTCCCTGCTGCAACTGCGAGCAGTACTTCATTAAATAGTTTATCAACTCCTGAGTTTGTAACTTCAACGAGTGTTCCTCTTACATCAACGCTTCAGCTAACAACAACTTCCATCCCAGCGCCGACCCTTGGTATTGGCTCGACCATGATCTCTGAAAAAGATGGCATGGCTTTGATGTACGTGCCAGCAGGTGAGTTTACGATGGGTACTAATTATATTGGTTATTCGGATGCAACGCCGGAATATAAAATTTTTCTACGCGCCTTCTGGATTGACCAAACCGAAGTGACTAATGCTATGTACGCAAAATGCGTTGCGGACGACTATTGCTCGTCTCCTTCTTCAGAAAGATCGTTTTCGCGCGACAGCTATTATGGAAACCCTGAATATGAGAATTACCCTGTCATCTATGTGAACTGGAATCAGGCAAGCGAGTATTGCGTCTGGGCAGGGCGTGACCTTCCCACCGAAGCCGAATGGGAAAAAGCCGCCCGAGGTATAGATGGAAGAACGTTCCCATGGGGTGAGGGTATTAGCTGTGAAGAAGCTAATTATGATGATCAACGCTGTGTTGGCGATACAGCCAAAGTTGGAAGTTACGAAATTGGCGCAAGCATTTATGGGGCGCTCGATATGGCAGGGAATGTCTTTGAGTGGGTGAGTAGTTTGCATCTACCCTACCCATATGACGCAAGCGATGGACGTGAAGATTTATCTGCGAGCGGTACAAGAGTGATGCGAGGCGGTTCGTGGAGATATAACTGGGATTACACAGACTACAGCCTCCGGTCTTATAGCCGCGGTGGGTACGATCCATTGACTACCCAGTACAACATTGTCGGTTTTCGTTGCGCACGGTCGTCATAGTAGTTGCGGGAGTGCGACGCACCCTCTCCATGGTGCGGTAAAATACCCTCAACCAAGGAGAGAGAATGACAGGATTACCAGAATCCAAAGAGAAACGTGTATTTAATAATGTACTCGGAGCGATGGGTAACACCCCGCTCGTAAGATTGGAACGAATTGGAAAGGACCTGCCCGTACCGCTTTATGCCAAACTGGAATTTATGAATCCCGGCGGCTCGGTCAAGGACAGGGTGGGGGCATATATCATTGAACAAGCTGAGAAAAGGGGAGAGATCAAGCCCGGCGGCACGATCGTAGAAGCGACCTCTGGCAATACAGGTGTGGGGCTTGCAATCGCTGCCGCGTTGAAGGGCTACAAGACCATCTTCGTCATGCCAGATAAGATGAGCAATGAAAAAATATTATTATTACGTGCCTATGGCGCGAAGGTAGTCATTACACCAACTGATGCGGGACCTGGCGATCCGCGCTCTTATTATGAGGTCGCCAAAAAATTTGCGCGTGAAGTTCCCAACGCCATTCTTGCAAATCAATATCACAACCCTGATAACCCAAAGACACATGAGCTGACGACTGGTCCCGAGTTGTGGGATCAGACCGAAGGAAAGCTGACCGATGTCATCATCGGCATTGGCACCGGCGGGACGATCACCGGCGTGGGGCGTTATCTCAAATCCAAGAATCCGAACATCACCATTGTGGGCGTGGATATTGAAGGTTCGATCCTGACTGAGATATGGCAAAACAAAGGTGTCATTCCCCCCGGTGCATACCCCAAGACATACAAAGTGGAAGGCATTGGTGAAGACTTCCTGCCCTCCACCATGGACATCAACTATGTGGATGCCATCGAGCGCGCGGGAGACCGCGAGTCCTTCCTTTGGGCGCGCGCTCTGGTGCGGCAGGAAGGGATTTTCGCGGGTGGCTCGTCCGGCTCCGCGATTGCTGGCGCGATCAAGTATTGCCGCAAACTGACTCCCGACCGCTTGCCCGTTGTCATTTTGCCGGATTCGGGTTCGCGTTATCTCTCCAAGTTTTACGATGACAAGTGGATGCGTGAGTTCGGTTTCCTCTCGATGGAATTCGGTGAAACGGCTCTTGGTGACCTGTTGATTGCCAAGCCAAACAAGGCGTTAATCACGGCGACGATTGGCGACTCCATCCGCAAAGTGGTCGCCTCCATGCACCAGAATGCAGTCTCGCAAATGCCTGTTGTTGGCGCAGATGGGACGCTGGTGGGTCTCATCGAAGAAGTGGACTTGCTTACTCACATGCTCGATAAGCATGAACACACCAACGATGAGAAGATTGACTCCCTCGTTCAGAACGCAGGCGCGGTCTTCCCGCCGGAGACTCCGCTCGAAGAGGCGATGCCCTCGCTCACGGCTGGGTATGCTCTGATCGTGGTCGAGAGCAGCAAGCCGATTGGCATTCTGACCAAGATCGATGTGTTGGATTATGTAGCGGGAAAAATCTAGAAAGTAGTGTGTAGTGAATGGGAGAAGTCTCAACTGGAGACTTCTCCTTTTTGATTCACTCACTCACCTTACGCGATTTATATGTAGGGGCGATATCATACCCTTGTGGTACCCGTCCGGGCTTTTCAAGCCGCAAAACCTCAAGGGGAGGGTCGCCCTTGGATAAGAAGTCTTTCTGGGTAAAGGGCGACCCTCCCTTTGAGCAATATGGTTTCCAACTACTTTTGACGGGTCGCCCCTACTGCGTAAGGTGAGTCACTCAGAACAGAGCGGGGGAGAAGCTCTGTGAAAAAATTCCTTAATCTAAATAGAACATATTTTCTATTATAATTAAAGGAGCGTCAAATCATTATCAAAAGGAGAATGAAATGGACTTTAGCACTATTAACTGGTTGGCTGTTGTTGTCTGTGTAGTAGCAAGCATGATTATTGGAGGAGCCTGGTTTGCTCCCAAAACCTTTTTCCCCGCCTGGTGGAAAGCCATCGGTAAAGAAGGCGAACCGACTATGGGTGATGCGGGGGCGCCCGGTTCGTCCCTTGGCATGGGTATGGTGTGGGGCGGAGTGATCCTCGCCTCTTTCATACAGGCTGTGTTCATGTCGCTGATGGTCAATGCCATGGGCAGCATATCTGGCGGCGCGACTCTTGGTTCCGGAGCGTTGGCTGGGTTCTTGCTGTGGCTAGGCTTTATCGCACCTTCGAGCCTCACCAATAAGTTGTTCGCAGACCGCTTAAAGGCTTGGGTGCTTGAGCAAGGCAATCATCTCATCACCTTTGTTGTGATGGGCGCGATTGTTGGCGCAATGAGCTAGATAGCCGCCCTGAGCGGAACGACGAGTGAACGCCGAGGAGCGCAGTCGAAGGGCAAGGGACGCAAGAAAGTAGAAATCGCGTAAGGTGAGTGAAGTAAAATAAAGCGGACGGGCAACCCGTCCGCTTTATTTTTGTAGGAGAGAAATGATCCGCCTGTATCGAGAGGAAGATTTTGAGATTGTCGTCCGCTTTTGGTTTGAAGCCATCGAATTTGCCGAACCGGAGATCGTTCAACGCATGGGGTATGAATTTCAAGGAGCAAGAGAATTTTTTCAAAATGAGATTGTCCCCAAAAATCAAATATGGGTTTATGAACTCGACGGCGTCCCCGTCGGTTATATTGGGATGCAAAGCGATTACATCGACCGCCTTTATGTTGACCCGAAATTTCACCGGCGCGGTATTGGTTTGGCGCTGATCGAACATGCGCGTTCTCTGTTTCCGAATCACTTGTGGCTGAAAACCGACCAGGCGAATAAAATTTCACGCGTCTTCTATGAAAAGAACGGCTTTATCGCCACCAAGTTTGGGGTTAGCCCTGCGCCCGAATCTGAACCCGATGTCGAATATCACTGGTATTCTAAATAATATGCGCCCAACCTATCTTGAAGTTAATCTCACACAACTACAAAAAAATATGGAAGCCATTCGCGCTCACGTCCACGGGGCGAAGGTCATGCCGATGGTCAAAGCCAATGCCTATGGTCACGGTATCGAAGGCGTCGCGCCATTCATCGAACCCTACGTGGACATGCTCGGCGTTGCGTTGGTGGAGGAGGGGATTTATCTCCGCCAACTTGGAATCAAAAAACCGATACTTGTCGCTGGCGGGACTCTGATCGAGCAGCTACCGCTTTTCTTTGAACATGACTTAACCCTCACCGCCTCATCCCTAGACTTGCTGTTGGCTGCTGACCAGTTGGCTGAATCTACCCGGAAGCGACTCACTGTGCATCTTAAGGTCGAT
>JACPVC010000065.1 GCA_016191955.1 Chloroflexota bacterium | reverse complement strand
CCCGATGCTATTTCGGGAGAATCAGCCGCTGCTCAAGCCGACCTCGGCGCGGTCAAAGCCTACGCCGTGGATCAGGCGTCCCGTATGAAAGAGGCGGCGGCAGCCTTCCGCGCGGGAGCCGAGAAATATCACGCCGCCATCGCGCAGATCAAGTCAGATCATCCCGATGAAAATCCGTACGAATATCTGTGGGCAAATCACCCCGATGCGGCGAAGACATTGCTCGAACAAATGCGCGCGGACTGGTTCGAAGCCAGCACACACTATGAATTAAACGAAGGCATTATCGCGGGCGTTCCATCGCTTGCCTATTACGATGGCTGGATCGACGCAGGCGCGCCCGCCGCCGAAGACCCCGAAGCCATCAAATGGACTTTGACATTGGCAGACGGCACGCTTTTGGATAGCCCTGGCAACTTCTTCCACAACCTGACCGAACCCACCTTGTACGGAACCGTGGATGAATACGTCGGTCTGCCCGTGGATTTGAACGGTGACGGCAGCATTGGCGTGGGCGAAGCCCTGCCCGAAGCGGAAATTTTGCTCGCCTCCGCCCAGGGCTTGGATATTGCCACAGGTCAAATGCAGGAAGCCGTGAATGCATGGGAACCGACTCTCGAAGATGCCTTCATGGCGATGGTCACGATGATTCCCACTATGAACGAATACTTTGAACAGTGGAAGTTATCCGCTTTCATCGCTGGCAACGACTTTGAGCAGACGGGTTTCATTGCTGTCAGCCGCTTGTTTGACATCACGGGTATTCTGCACGGTTTGGATGTGACCTACGACAACGTCCGCCCTGTGGTGGGTAACGTTGACCCCGACCTCGATGCCCAGATCGATGCAGGTTTCGCAGACTTGGTAGGCTATGTCACCGACCTGTACGAGAAGGAAAAGGCTGGCACGCAGTTCTCGCCCGAAGAAGTGGACGCCTTTGGCACCGAAGCGCAGGATAAAGCCACCACCCTCGCTGCCCTCGTCGCTCAAGCCGCCGCCAAAGCCAACATCGCACTCGACATGGCTGCCGAAGGCTGGTCACCCGATGCGCCACCTGTCATCAAAGCCATCGCCCCCGCACCCGCCGAGATAGAGTAGAGCCTATTAAACACAAAGGGCACGAAGGACTCAAAGGAAAAAACCTTCGTGCTCTTTGCCCCGCTCGCCACATAGAAAATTTAATGATGCGAGCGGGATTGTGTCCTTCGTGTTTAAAACTGGCTCTACCGTAATTAACGGGAGACCTCAAAAACCCTAGCCGCGAATTACGCCAATTGACGCGAATTCTTTTTCCAATCCGCGAAAATTCGTGACATCGTGCCCGAAGGGTAAATTCGCGGCAAAGAATTTATGGCTTTGATCTTCAATCCCATCAGATACGGGACAACTTAAAAATATTATGACAACAATCGCAACCACCAAACCCCAACCCTCCGCCGCGCACGCATTCACGCGCTACCTGCTGCCGTTCATGGTCTCCTTCGCCATCGCACTGGTCAGCGGACTTTTCTATTACCTCGTCCCGCATGACTGGAACTGGGCAGCCTCACAAGCCGCACTGTGGATTCATCTTATCTCTGGCATTATTGGTATCTTTTATCTTGTCCCCTACGTGCTGGCGCATTACAAAGAAAAAGACGAAGACCCGCTCAACCTGATCTTTCCCTGGCGCGCCTTTCGCCGCCGCGGCAATGAATCGGACTGGTCATATCAACAGCGGATTTACGGTCACACCCTGAACTGGCTGATGGCTCTGCTCAGCATCAGCGGATTGGTCATTGCCCTGCCTGGCGTGTTGTGGCTGGGCGGTGTGGTCTGGCTGCCTGGCTATACAGCGACTCAAGCAGGCAACCTCATTCATTTAGGATTGGCGCTGATTGCCCTGGCATTTATCGGGTTCCACATTGCACGCAAAAGAAAGAGACAAACTCAACGATGAATAAACCGATACGGGTTTTGCTGATTGGCGGGGTACTCTCCGCCTTTGCGTTTTTCTCTGCCATCTTCCTCCTCCCCAAGCCGCAAAGCACAGGTCTGACGGTGGGTGAAGACATCCCGTTCTATTCCATGCCGTGGAATGACAATCCCTTTTTCCCTGGCAACATGCAAACTGCCGATGGCAAAATGCTCAACACCGAGAACATCCCGTCCGCTGAGTTTTGCGCGCAATGCCACGAAAAAGAATATCGCGAGTGGGTAAGTTCCATCCACTCGGTAACGGGTCCCGATATTCTTTACGAAACCGCCATCGGCAACAACGAATCCGCGCACAAGAGCCGCTTCGGTACCGAGAAGATCCGCTGGTGTGACTCGTGCCATGAACCCGTCAACTTATTGATGGGGGAACTCAACCCCATTCCCGTGGTCGGTCCGAGTAGTGTCACCGCCGAAGGTACGACCTGTATCATCTGCCACACAGCAACCTCGGCTGATCCGCTGGCTGGCAATGGCGCGCTCACGCTCGATATCAACAACATCAATCAATATGACGAAGCGCTCATCATGGCGGCGCCCGCCGAACATGCGCGTACGATGCAGGCGAAGACGCATAACCCGCTCATGGGCAGTTCCGATTTTTGTGGCGCGTGTCACACCGAGATTCGCCCCACTGAGGTCAATGGCGATGTGCCCATGCACTTGCAGGATACCTATGAGGAATGGCAGGACAGCGAATACGCAGACATGGGCGTGCAATGTCAGGACTGTCACATGCACCCTGATCCAGCGGCGTATATTTCCGAGTTGAAAGAAACAGGTCAGATACCCGAAAGAATCGTCTCTCATCGCTTCGTGGGCGTGAACTATCTGCTCACCGATTCCAAGCTGCCATCCAATCTGGTGACATTCCTGCGCGGCGGACTTCCGCCTGGGGATATTTCAACCGATGAATGGAAGGAAGATTTGCTGGAACAAAACCGCCTCATTCGTGACCTGTTACAGGCGGCGGCAGATTTGAGCATTTCTGCCCCTGAAAGTTTTTCCCCCAATTCCGAAGCGACGTTGAATGTCACCATCACCAACAGCGGAGCAGGTCACAGCCTGCCCACGGGTCCGCTCGACCAGCGTCACATGTGGCTGGAAGTGAAAGTGACCGACGCCGCGAACAATGTGGTTTATCACAGCGGCTGGTTCGATGAAAAGACAGGACAGGTTGACCCGAATGCAGTGATGTATCTGAAAATCCTCACCGATGCCAACGGCGAGACGATCTACGAACACATCCTCTTCAACGCCGCAGACTACACTTACACCCGCGACCCAATTCCTGCAAAGGCAAGCGACACCATTCCATATACTTTCAGTGTGCCAGAAAAAGCGCAAGGTCCGCTCAAGGTGGAGGCCACGCTTTGGTACAGACTCGCTTTGCAGGAGTTCGTGACATATAGTTTGAATTTGGACATCGTACTGCCGCCTGTAGTGATGGAGCAAACGGTGGTTGAGATACCAATTCGTTAATTCACTGATGTTACGCAATATCTACTTTCTTGCATCCCTTGCCCTTCGACTGCGCTCCTCGTCCTTCGACAGGCTCAGGATTCACTCGTCGTTCCGCTGGTAGTCGAAGCGCAAGTGCGTAACATTAGTCATTAATTCAGTAAATCACGAAGCCGAAGGTCACTATCACAGGAAAAAGGCTTTCAGGCATTGCCTGAAAGCCTTTTTGTTGCAGCATTCTGGAGGATTCTCTAAAGCGTTGGAAGCAGATACTCATATGCGCTCAAAGCGGCTTTGGCTCCTTCGCCGACGGCGATCAGCACTTGTTCTGCAACATTATTGGTTACATCCCCTGCGGCGAAGATGCCGGGCACGCTGGTGCGATTGGAGCTATCGACAATGATGCGATTCCGTTCATCGAGTTGAACCAGGTCCTTGACGAAATCCGAGTTGGGGGTGAGTGCCTTCTCGACGAACATGCCATCGGCTTCATATTCGACCATGTTGCCTGCTGAATCTTTGACGAGGAGTTTGCGGGCATACTCATCGCCTCTGACCTCCAGCACGTCACAATCAGGAAGGATGGCAACGTTACCGGCGGTCTGCAATTTATGGCCAATGGGGGTTTCGAGCGATTTCTCATTCTTGCATACGAGATAGACCTGCTTTGCAACCGTTGAAAGTTCAGCGGCAGAACGCAGCGCCAGTTCGTCGTCGCCGATCACGATGGTCGTTTTTTCGATGAAGAGAGGCGCGTAACTGAGAGCCGAATAGCACAAGCCCTTCATCGTAAATTCTTTCTCGCCGGGTACGCCCATCCGAACCTGGCGTGTGCCGGTGGCAATGATAAGCGCCCTGGCATCCAACTTTGCGCCGCCTTTTGTGGTGACAACAAACCCGTCATTGACTTGGTCGATTTTTTCAACCGCTTCGATGTGGCGCGCAAAGTCAAGATATTCCAATTCATTGCGGAACTTATTGATGATCTCCAGCCCGCGCACCACTTGATATTCATGGATCCAGGGTAAGTCAAGGCGATAGTTCGTCCTACCGCCCAAATCCTTTGAAAGGACAAGCACGTTCAATCGTTTGCGGATGGCATAGATGGCGGCTGTTAAACCGGCAGGTCCGCCACCGATGATGATCAAGTCGTACATCTCAATCTCCTTTCTAGTAAGCGGACTTTATCGTTTCCAGATCGATATCATGCGCATCTTCGTCGGGAGGTGGCTCGGCAATGAAATGTTCCTCCATCATCATGCGCGTGAGGTCGCGCGAGCGTTTGATGATTTTGCTCGCCCGCTGAAATTCCTGTTCATATGTGGTTGCGATGCGTGCCAGTCCCTGCTCCTCTGCCTTCATTGCCACCGCCGCGGCTTCGCGCGGGAAGACCTCCCAATCATCCATGTCAGGCAGGATATGCTCGGGATCGAGTTTATCGCCAACATGATCGGCAAGCGCCTGTGCCGCGGCAAAACACATCTGGTCTGTGATGGTTTTTGCGCGGACATCTAGCGTGCCGCGGAAGATGCCGGGAAAACCGAGCGAGTTGTTGACCTGGTTCGGGAAATCGGAGCGGCCCGTAGCGACGACGGCT
>JACPVC010000083.1 GCA_016191955.1 Chloroflexota bacterium | reverse complement strand
TCACACTTTATGAAATATTGAAAGCAGTATGACCGATCATATCCGAAACTTTTGCATTATCGCCCATGTAGACCACGGCAAATCCACGCTGGCAGACCGGCTCCTTCAATTGACGGGGACGGTCTCCGAGCGCGACATGACTGATCAGGCGCTCGACTCAATGGACCTTGAACGTGAAAAGGGTGTCACTATCAAGGCGTCTGCTGTGCGTATGTTTTACACGGCGAAAGACAAACAAAAATATGAACTAAACCTCATCGACACTCCGGGGCATGTGGATTTCGGCTATGAAGTCAGCCGCGCCTTGAAAGCCTGCGAAGGCGCCATCCTCGTGGTCGATGCAACGCAGGGTATCGAAGCGCAGACGCTCGCCAATCTTTATCAGGCGCTCGAAGCCGACCTGACCCTCGTTCCCGTTATCAACAAGATCGACCTGCCCTCCGCCCGACCCGACGAAGTGGCTGAGGATGTTGGCTCCCTGCTTGGCATCGACCCTGATTCGGTTCTGCGCGTCTCCGCCAAAGATGGCATTAACGTCGAAGCCATCCTCGAAGCGATCGTCGAATGCGTGCCCGCCCCGAAAGATGCAGACGATGCGCCCATGCGCGCGCTCGTCTTCGATGCGCATTATGACTCTTACAAAGGCGTCGTTGCTTACATCCGCGTGTTCGAAGGCAAGTTCAAAGCGACCGATGTCTTGCGTATGTTCTCCACCAATACAGATTTACGCCCAGTGGAAATCGGCATCTTTGCGCCGGGAATGAAACCAGTGGATGTCATCGGCTCCGGCGAAGTTGGATATGTGGCGACCGGATTCAAAACTGTACACGAATGCCGCGTCGGAGACACGCTGACGCTTGCCTCTGCACCCGCAGCCGAACCTCTGCCCGGATACTTTACCCCCAAGCCGATGGTCTTCGCTGGCATCTACCCCGTCGAAGCGGATGATTACACCGAACTACGCGAGTCGCTCGAAAAGCTTCAACTCAATGATGCTTCATTGACCTATCAACCTGAAACGTCGCAGGCGTTGGGATTTGGCTTCCGTGCCGGCTTCCTTGGTTTGTTCCATATGGAGATCATCCAGGAACGCATCGAACGCGAATATTTGCTCGACGTTCTTTTCACCGCTCCCTCTGTGGAATACGAAGTACTGACCAGCACGAATGAAGTCATCAAAGTGGATTCGCCCGCAGAATTGCCCGACCCCAGCAAGATCGTCGAAGTGCGCGAGCCGTGGATGAATATCGAGATCATCACCCCCACCGATTACTACGGTCCGATCATGGATCTGGTCACCAAACGCCGCGGCATCTTCAAACAGCAGGAACATCCCGCTCCGCATCGCGTGCAGCTCGACTTTGAAATTCCGCTCTCCGAGATCATCGTGGACTTCTTCGATCATTTGAAGTCACGTACCAAAGGCTACGCCTCGCTCGATTATCAATTCCTCGAATACCGCGTGGATAATTTGCAAAAGCTGGAAATCCTCGTCAACGGCGACCCGGTCGATGCGCTGGCTGCCATCGTCCATGAGAAGGATGCGTACCACAAAGGTCAGCGCCTCATTACCAAGCTCAAGGATTTGATTCCGCGCCAGTTGTACGATGTCGCCATCCAAGCCGCATCCGGCGGACGCATCATCAGCCGCGCCAACGTCAAAGCCACACGCAAAGACGTGCTCGCCAAATGTTACGGCGGCGACATCTCACGTAAGAAGAAATTGCTCGAGAAACAAAAACGCGGTAAGAAGCGTTTGAAGATGGTGGGAAATGTCGAAATTCCGCAAGACGCCTTCATGGCGGTCTTGAAGTTGGAAGACGAATAGTTTTTTACGGACTACGCATTACGAATTAATACGTAGTCCGTAATACGTAAGGACCCTCATGTCTGAATCACGAAACAACCTAAAACGAATACTCCCCGGTTTACTTATCAGTATTTTGTTGATCGCTGTCATTCTTTACTTCGTGGATATCAAGACCACAATGGACGCTCTAAGCAAAGCAAATTACGTATTGATCGGCATTGCCTTCGTTTTGTCTTTCATATGGTTGACAGTGCGTGCCATTGTCTGGCGTACTTTGCTGCGCGATAAGCCTACCTTCAAAGATGTATTCTTCACCGAAGGCGAAGGCTACTTGCTCAATAACTTTCTGCCCTTCCGCCTCGGCGAGATCGGGCGCGCCTTTTTGCTCAGCCGCAAATCCGGCGGGTTAACCTTTGCCGAGATCATCCCCACCATCGTCATCGAACGCGTGGTGGACTTGATTATTTCGGCGGTGGTATTCCTTGCCGCGCTTCCGTATGTGGTCAACTCAGAGAGTTCACCCACACTCGGATACGTCATTGGCGGAGTAATGGTCTTCGGGCTGGTCTTGCTGTATATCCTTGCTCGCAACAACCAATGGGCGCTGGACCTGTTCCACAAACTCAGCGCGCGCTTGCCTGCTCTGCAAAAAGTTGGCGGCAGTTTTCTTGAATCGTTTTTTCAGGGTTTGGGTGTGCTTACAGACGGCTGGCTCTTCCTGCGCTTTTTGTTTTGGATGATCCTTAACTGGGCAATCGCCTTGCTCGCATACTATCTGATGGTCCTCGCGTTTTTCCCCGATGCTCAACCAATCTGGGCGGTCTTCGGTTTGGGCATGGCAGCCTTTGGCGGAGCGGTTCCCTCCGCGCCCGGCGCTGTGGGTACCTTCGAAGGCGCTGTGGTCTTCGCGCTCACCCGCTTCACGACCGATGAATCCACTGCCTTTGCCGCCGCGCTCACCATGCGCCTCTATAACTATCTTAACAGTACGGTCATAGGTATGATAGGATTAACAAGTGAAGGTCAAACGCTTTCAGGCGTTTACAAACAACTCATGAACTTTAGAAATAAAGAGAAAGCAGAAGAAACGAGTTAGATGATCCCCCTGTATGACACCGCGCGTTCACGCCGGTTCCCGTCGGTTAATTGGACACTGATCTTGCTGAACGGGCTGATCTTTTATTACGAAGTCACCATGGGTGAGGAGAGACTTAACCGCTTCATTCTGGACTGGGCATTGGTTCCCGCCCAGTTGACCTCGAATTACGCCGAAAACTGGTTGACGATCTTCAGCAGCATGTTCCTGCATGGCGGCTGGCTGCACATCCTCGGCAACATGTGGACTCTGGTCATCTTCGGCGACAACATCGAAGACCGCATGGGGCACGGCAATTATCTCGTCTTTTACCTGCTCAGTGGAACTGCCGCCGCGTTGATGCAGACCTTTCTTATACCCGGTAGTCAAACTCCAATGATCGGCGCGAGCGGCGCCATTGCCGGTGTTTTGGGCGCTTATATCATCCTCTTCCCGCGCGCGCGGATCGCGAGCCTTGTTCCCATCCTTTTCATCTTTACACTGATCGAAATACCAGCGGTGATCTATCTTGGCATCTGGTTCGTTTTGCAATTATTCTCAGGCTGGTCTGCCCTGCAAGGAGCCGCAGCCGGCGGCATCGCCTGGTGGGCTCATGTCGGCGGATTTGTGTTCGGCGTGATCGCCGTCCACCTGTTCACAGGAAAACGTTATTACTAAAAAGAGGTAAACGAATAATGACCAAACACTATCTTGTCACCGGCGGCGCAGGCTTCATTGGTTCGAACTACGTCCACCGCCTGTTGGCGCGCGGAGAGAAAGTCACCATCTTCGATAACTTCTCTCGTGGAGGGGCGCCGCGTAACCTGGAATGGCTCAAAGCAGAATTCGGCGACAAAGCTTTTGATGTAGTGGTTGGGGATGTAAGAGAATTTGCCAGAATAACCGAAGCAGCTTCAAAGTCCGATGTGATCGTGCATTTGGCGGGTCAAGTTGCGGTGACCACCTCGGTCACCAATCCCAGAGATGATTTTGAATCCAATGCGTTAGGCACGTTCAATGTGCTCGAAGCCGCGCGGGCGTCGGGACGAAATCCCATCGTCATTTATGCTTCCACCAATAAGGTCTATGGCGGCATGGAAGATGTGGCATTGTTCGAGGAACCCACGCGCTGGCGTTACAAGGATTTGGTGAATGGCTGCCCCGAAACGCAGCCGCTCGATTTTCATTCGCCGTATGGTTGTTCGAAGGGTACCGGCGATCAATATGTGCGCGATTATGCGCGAATGTATGACTTGCCTACTGTTGTTTTTCGCCAATCTTGTATCTATGGACCCCGCCAGTTTGGCATTGAAGACCAGGGCTGGGTGGCATGGTTCATCATCGCCGCAGTGATGGGACATGCCATCACCATTTACGGCGACGGCAAACAAGTGCGTGACATTCTGCACGTGAATGATTTGATTCAAGCCTATGACCTTGCTGTCGAGAAGATCGATGTTGCCAGAGGAAAGGTTTATAACCTCGGCGGCGGACCTTCAAACGTGATGTCCATTTGGGCAGAGTTTGGTCCGCGGCTGGAAAAATTGCTCGGCAAAAAGATCGACGTAGCGCGCGGCGATTGGCGCCCCGGCGACCAACACGTGTTCTATGCCGATGTTTCGAAAGCCAAACGCGAACTTGGCTGGGAACCGAAGATCAACGTGGACGAAGGCGTGAATATGCTCTTCGATTGGGTAAAGACAAATAAGAAACTGTTCTAAGCCGGAGAGATTCTATGGAAGAGTATCTTTCGTTTTTGGCTGGAAATTTCATCATATCGATCCCCAACTTGTTCACCGCACTTCTGATCGTCATCATCAGTTATTACGTGGGCTTGTGGTTAAGCCGTCTCTTGAGCCGTGTACTTCGGCGTCAAAATGCTGAGCCGGGCGTTTCGCAATTACTGACTCAGATTGTCAAATGGACGATCATTTCTTTAGGCACAATTGCCGCATTGCAAAGATTCTTCAACGTCACCGCTTTTCTGACGGGACTGGGCATCATCGGCTTTACCATCGGCTTTGCACTTCAGAATATCTTGCAGAATTTTGTCTCGGGCATCATCCTGCTGGTGCAGCATCCGTTTAAAATTGGGGATGTTGCGGAGCTGGCTGGGTTCGATGGCACTGTGTTGAATATCGGTTTGCGGACTACCGAGATGAAAACTCTCGATGGGCGTATCGTTTTCCTGCCAAATGGCGATGTGCTCGCCAAGCCTATTATCAACTACACCCGTGCCAATCTTCGGCGTGTGGACTTGTCGATCAGTGTGGATAAAAACTCAGACCCTGAAACCGTCCGTGCAGTTATTTTGAGGGTGTTAAAAAATGTTAAAGGGTATATGGATACCCCTGAGCCCCTAGCACTCTTCCACGCGTTTGGTAACTCATCGGTTGACTTAATAGTACAGTTCTGGGTGAATACTGCGATTTCATCGACGCCCGTCTCAAAGAATGAAGCGTTGACTTTGATCAAGAAGGAATTCGAGAAAATGGACATCGAAACCCCATATTTATTTTCGTTGCAGGCCATCCAGACGCAACGAAAGAAACCCCTGAAACGACCCGTGAAAAATGGAGCCGCCAGATAAGCGGCTCTTTTTCGTTATATTACATGCTTCCGAAATATTTTTTCCAGAAGTACATCACAGCCATTCCAAGGACAACGGGTCCGAGGAAGGCGGCAAAGGCGCTGAAGAACCCTGTAAGGTAAGCTCCCACAACGGGGAATACACCCAAAGAGCCGGCTGCGGCAGTTACGATCAAATAGCGCAGACCGAAATTCATTAGGTCCGATGAGTCAAAATAAAATAGCCCGGCAAGTAACCCAACCAGCGCCAGAACAATGGACAAGTATACGTTGCTGATTCCGAATGCGCCGGCTAAACTTGCAACAAGAATTCCAATGACATACATCCATTTCCAGGCAGCCGAATTATCGGTCGCCGGGGCGGCTGAGGTTGTCTCTTTCGCCTTGGGTTGTGCTTTCTTTGTAGCCATGTCTTAATCTCCTTTTTTCTCTAGTTGATTTAAGCCCTCACCTTACGCGATTTATACGTAGGGGCGACCCGTCCGGGCTTTTCAAGCCGCAAAACCTCAAAGGGAGGGTCGTCCTTGGACAAGAAGTCTTTCCGAGTGACCCTCCCTTTGCGCAACATGGTTTCCAACTAATTTTGACGGGTCGCCCCTACTGCATAAGGTGATTTAAGCCTTATTATGAAAACCCCATGAATGGTAATGAGGTTACTAAAAAAACAGGCTCTATGTCTATGATGCCCAAGGTCACAAATTGCGCTTTCTGAAAAAGGGGCCCTCCTGTACTTAACGGGAAAGAGCTTAACCACGAAGGGCACGAAGTACACAAAGGAGGGAAAGGCGGCTGATTTTGCGAGCATTTTCCCTCATTGCACTGGCGCGCGGCGCAAGTGTCGTGACCTTTGTGTCCTTTGTGGTAAGAATGGTTTTCCCGTTAATAACGGTAGAACCGAAAAAGGGAGAGCACATTTTGTGATCGCGCTGGGTATAATTCACCCTTGCATGAAGATACTCACCGTCCTTACGTACTACCGCCCGCACACCAGCGGATTAACAATTTACGCCGAACGCCTCGCGCACGCCTTCGCCAAACGCGGACACGAAGTGACCGTCATGACCACACACTACGACCCGTCCCTGCCGTTCAAGGAAACGATGGCTGGAGTCAAAATCGTGCGGGTGCCGGTTATTGCGCGCGTCAGCAAGGGAGTGCTTGCGCCCACATTCGGCCTTGTTGCCACCAAACTGGTTTTACAGCATGATGTTGTGCAGCTTCACCTGCCGCAATTCGATGCGCCCGGTGTTGCCTTGCGCGCACGTCTCTTCGGCAAACCGGCCGTCCTCACTTATCATTGCGACGTGCAGTTGCCGCAGGGATTTTTGAACCGCGTGGTCAATACCGTGTTGAATTTCCAGAACAACATGGCTGGGATACTGGCGAATCACATCGTGACCTATACACAGGATTACGCAGACAATTCGCGCTTCCTCTCCCGCTACGCCTCAAAACTGACCCCGATCCTGCCTCCCGTTGAGTTGCCGAATCCAATCCCCGGGGCTGTTTCTGCTTTCGCTGAAAACCATCACACCATGGAACGCAGACCGGTTATCGGTATGGCAGCACGTTTCGCCTCCGAAAAAGGCGTGGAAGTTCTGCTCGATGCCATGCCCGCCATTTTGGCAAAGTACCCGAAGGCTCAAGTGCTTTTCGCTGGCACCTATCAATATGTGATGGGTGAACAAGCCTACTCCGACAGGCTCATGCCGCGCGTCCATGAATATGAGATTAGTGGCAACTGGAAATTCCTCGGCAACCTCAACCCCGTGCAAATGGCATCATACTACCCTAATCTTGATGTCATCACCGTGCCATCGCTTAACTCCACCGAAGCTTTTGGCTTGGTGCAGATCGAAGCGATGATGAACGGTGTGCCGAGCGTACCGTCTGCATTGCCGGGCGTGCGCCAGCCGGTGAAGATGCACAACATGGGCGTCGTCTCTGAGATCGGGAATTCTGAAAGCCTCGCGAATGCCATCCTTGAAGTGCTCGATAACAAGGACAAGTATCGCGGCGATCAAGCCCTGATTAAGGAAGTTTACAACCCCGACGCGATTGCGCAAGAATACGAAAAATTATTTATGAAACTTATGAGGAAGAAGTGACTAATCATCAATTTGAAATCGTAAATCCAAAATCGAAGGATTTTCTTTTTCTCCAGATTAGTTCGCTTCCATATTTCCGTGGCTTCTTACGCGCGGTTGAGTCATCTTATTACCAGGACCTGCCCCTGCCTTCACCCGTCTATGATGTAGGCTGCGGCGACGGTCACTTCGCTTCCTTGACCTTCGATCACAAGCTCGATGTCGGTCTCGACCCGTGGCGCTTTTCGATGCGTGAGGCGAAGAAGTACAACGCGTACAAATCCCTCGTTGAAGCCGATGGTTCGCAAACGCCTTTCCCGTCCAATCACTTCGCCAGCGGACTGAGCAACTCCGTCCTTGAACACATTCCCCACATCGATGCTGTCCTCAAAGAGACCGCTCGCGTGCTCAGACCCGGCGCGCCGTTCTATTTCTGTGTGCCGAACACACGTTACTTCTCCGCTCTCTCGTTGACCAAAATTTTCGGCAAGCCGTATGAGAACTGGTTCCGCAAGATTTCCCGTGTCCATCACGCAGATGAGCCGGATGTGTGGGAGAAGCGTTTGAATAATGCTGGTTTCACGCTCGAACGATGGTGGCATTATTTTTCGCCCGCTTCGATGCGCGTGTTAGAATGGGGACACTACTTTGGTCTGCCTTCTGTGGTTGCCAAAATGCTCACCGGGAAATGGATCATCTCTCCCACCAAATGGAATCTTGCGCCAACTGAAGCCTACGTGAAAAAATACGCCTCACCTGAACCGGTTGAAGATGGGGCATTCACGTTTTACATTGCCAGAAAGAAATCGTAAACAAGTACACAGGTACTTACGTTACCTTGAGCCCGACTACTTGTTTCCTTGTTTACCTGTATACTTCTTCCCATGCCCTTCGACGAAAAATATTTTTCCACACATACTTACGCTACTATCACTTTTGCCAAATACAGCATGTATTGGTGGTCCAACCGATTCTTTGCCATGCTTGCAAAACGCTATGGGCGGCGCGGAGCGCGTCTGCTTGAGGTGGGGTCAGGCATGGGGCATCTCGTCGGTCAACTGTCGGCGTGGTTCGAAGCGTACGGTATGGACTTGAATCACTGGGCGGTCGATAAATCCAAAGAATTTTCTGAAGCTGCATCGCTGCAAACCGCATCCGCGCAGGAATTGCCGTATGAAGACGGCGCATTCAACGTCGTCATAATCAAACACATTGTTGAACATTTGCCCGACCCTGCGAAGGCGATTTATGAAATTGGACGTGTCACCGAAAAAGGCGGCATTCTTATTCTTGCCACGCCGAATCTCGGTTCGCTGCTCAAACCGTGGAAGGGCGATAAGTGGATCGGCTATCAAGACCCGACGCACATTTCATTGAAACAACCGGAAGAGTGGCTGGGGCTGATCGAAGATGCAGGCTTTGAACTTATCCACGTGTTCTCAGATGGGTTCTGGGACGTGCCCTACGTCCGTTTTGTGCCGAAGCAAATTCAAAAATTGTTCTTCGGTTCGCTCGGCGGTTTTCAAGCCATCACCGGCTGGGTCTTCCTGCCAATGCGCTGGGGGGAAAGTATTCTCGTGATCGCGGGGAAGAAATAATTTTCATTGTTTGCCGCTTAAATTTGTTTGCGTTATACTCATGTTATGGACGATCCGAAAGAGAATTACCGCCTATATATGGATAACGCCCGGGAAATGCTGGATATTGCTGATGAAAATTTTGGCAACCAGCGTTATCGTACCGCCTGTAATCGCGCTTATTACGGAATGTTCTACGCTGCAAGCGCCCTGCTGTTTTCGAAAGGAAAAACCTACGGCAAACACAGCGCTGTGCTTGCCGCGTTTCGCCAGGACTTCGTCAAGACAGGAGAGTTCGATAAAAAGTGGAGCGACGATTATAGGCTTGTCATGGAAAGTCGTCACACTGCCGATTATGCGTTGTACGACTATTTGGAAAAAGAGGACGCTGTCGAAGTTATCGCAAAAGCAAAGGCGTTTGTCGAGGAAGTAAAGGAATGGCTGTTAAAACGAGACCTGCTCTAAAATTGTCGACAAAAGAAAAAAAAGCCGTTCGTGAATTTATCAGGACGGTTCGTTCAGTATACGGCGAAAAAATACAACGCGCGGCGTTATTCGGATCCAAGGTAAGGGGGGATTGGACAAAATACTCCGATGTCGACATTCTCTTGATCGTCGACGATGATAGCTGGGCTTTTCGTAAAGCCATCATTGGAATTGATTCCAATGTTGAATTGAAATATAATGTGCTACTGGATGTCCGCGTAATCAGCGCGGCGCGCTGGCAATATATGGCAAACATTCAGGCGGGGCTGTATCAAAACATATCCAGGGATGCTGTGCCGATCCGCTTCCGAAAAATTGCGCCAGTCAATACCTGATAAATATAGTTTCCACGCTGCCGCGACTCGGCGGCGTTTTTATTTTTTGACGTTGAAACCGAATCTAAAAGATGAAGTAAACTTGGGCGGATATGACTGAAGAAACGCCAAATCAAACATCCGAAAAAGAACCGACCGTTCTCGACCTTTATAAATCCGTTACGAAGGATTGGGCTTCGTTCTTTAATTTCATCCAGTCCGTGTGGGATGCGCGCCGCCGCGAAGAATTCAACCAGGCGTTGGCGTATGAAGCGGCACGGCAGGTCGTTGTGGAAGAAACCATTGAGCCGACTCGTGCCATAACCTTCCCGTGGCGTGCCGTGCTGGCATTGATTCTGGCTCTGCTGGCGCAGGCGTTAGTCGAGCCGCCGCTGCGGTTGGGGATGATCTCGGTCACGATCTATCTGGCTGCATTTGGTGTGGCGGTCTGGTCGTATCGCTCGAATGAATGGCATCTGCCCGCCTTACCCGCTGTATGGCAAGCCTCAGATCCGCTCACGATGCGGCTTGTCCCGTTGACGTTGGCGGTTATCGTCGCTGTCATTGCTTTTCTGGATTTTGGAAGCGGCAAGTTCTCGTGGTTGAACGTAACGCTCTGGGTAATTTCCATTGTTCTACTTGCCTATAGTCTTTGGGTGCCTTCGCCAAAAATTCAAAGAGAAGCGTCACCGAATCGCTGGGTATGGATTGTGATTGTCCTCACCGCTTTTGGCATCACCGTCTTCTTCCGTTTTTATCAACTTGATCGTGTGCCCATCGAGCCGTTCAGCGACCACGCAGAAAAGATTCTCGACGTCTATGAGATCACGCAGGGCAAGCCGATGATCTTCTTCGAGCGCAATACCGGGCGTGAAGCCTTCCAAATGTATTGGACGCTGCTTGTTCTCAACATCTTTGGCACAGGCTTTTCATTCCTTAGCCTCAAACTTGGCACGGTTCTGATCGGCATTCTCACCATTCCCTTTATTTACATGCTCGGCAAGGAGTATGGGAACGAACGCGTCGCCCTTTTCGCCCTCTTCCTCTTTGGAGTTGCAAGCTGGCCCAATATCATCTCGCGGATCGGATTACGCTTCCCGCTTTACCCACTCTTCGCTGCACCCACGCTTCTTTACCTGACCCGCGGCTTGCGGACTCATAACCGTAACGACTTTATCCTCGCTGGTATCTTTCTCGGGCTCGGCTTGCATGGCTACAGTCCCTCCCGCATTGTGCCGATTCTGGTGCTGGCGGCGTTTGGACTCTATTATCTGCATGCAGGCACAAAAGAGAATCGCCAACAAGCCATCTTCTGGCTATTGCTGGTCGTCATCGTTTCGGTCTTCGTCTTTTCGCCGCTTCTGCGTTATTGGGTCGGTCACCCAGACCAATTTGGCTATCGCGCCTTTACACGCCTGAGCAGTTTGGAATCTCCGCTGCCCGGACCCGCCTGGCAGATATTCCTCTCGAACATGTATAAAGGCTTGTTGATGTTCAACTGGGATGACGGCGAAATTCAAACTCACTCCGTCTTGCATCGCCCCGCACTGGACCTCATCACTGCGGCGTTGTTCATGCTGGGCATCCTCTTTCTCATCGTGCGTTATATCCGTCAGCGCGATTGGCGTGATATGCTGCTGTTGGTTTCCATTCCTATTTTGATTCTACCGTCGGTATTGTCGTTGGCATTCCCGAATGAGAATCCTGCCATGAACCGTGCCGGGGGCGCATCGGTGGTGGTATTCGTTATCGGGGCGTTGGCGCTCGATGGGCTCGTATCCAGCTTCGGGTCCGAATTGAAGCGGAAGGTCATCGCCTATAGTATGGTGGGACTCTTATTTGCAGGCGTCGCTTATTCCAATTACGATCTTGTGTTCAATCAATTCGGTCCTGCCTTTTCGCTCACCTCGTGGAATTCGTCCGAGATGGGGGCGGTCATCACGGATTTTGAAAATAAATATGGGCAGACCGATACGGTCTGGATCGTGCCATATCCCTACTGGGTGGACACGCGCCTGCCGGGCGTTTGGGCGGGCATTCCCAACCGCGACTTTGCCATGTGGCAGGATCGTTTATCTGAAAGCCTGGCGTATCCCGCGCCGAAGATGTTCATTTACTGGAACGCGGATACGGAAACTGAGAGAATTCTCAAAGAACTCTACCCTAACGGTAAAGTCACCCGCTATACTTCAGCGTTCTCTGGCAAGGATTTCCTTATCTTTTTGGTGGAGCAATAATAAAGTGCATCGCACCAAACGGGAAAGCTTAGTCTGTTAATAGAGATTCTTCTACGGGTTGGCTTTTCCAACAAAGTAAGGTGCGACGCACTCTCGACAAGCATATGACCAACGAAAAACACTCGTGGCTGTACGACATCCTGTTCGTTCTCATCCTGCTCATGGCGGGATATTTACGACTCGGCGGCATTCAATGGGGCGAAGGCTATCACCAGCATCCCGATGAATTGTTTCTGACGGGCGTGTTGGATAATTTGCGTGCCGAGACCTGTGAGGATCCCAATATCCCTGTCGATTCATGTTTGCCGGAGAATCGCCGCTGGATGACGCTTAGCGAATACTTCGATAGTTCCACTTCCACGCTCAACCCTTTCAACCGCGGATTTGGTTTCTTCGTCTACGGCAACCTGCCGATGACCTTGACGCGTGCCCTGATGGAGGCATTCGGAAGTGAGTCCATTGGTTCATCCAAATTCTTCGCGCGGCAGATGTCTGCCATTGCAGACTTGTTCACCATTTTCTTTTTATATTTGCTTGTCTCGCGTTTGTACGGACGTAAAGTCGGCGTTCTCGCGGCGGCGTTCTCGTCGCTGACGGTGATGCAGATTCAACAGTCGCACTTCTTCACCGTTGATTTATTCGTCAATGTTTTCCTGTTTGCCACCCTGCTCTTCGCGGTGCGGATTTTGGAATGGGGAAGGGAGGAAAGTAACGAGAAACAAGAAACGAGTAACGAGGAGCAAGAAATAAGTAACGAGTTGCAAGAAACGAGCGGCGAGGAAAAACTTATTACTCGTCCCTCGCCCCTCGTTACTCGTATCCTCAAACACCCTCTCACCCTCCTCTCCATCGGTTTCGGCTTCGCGCTGGGCATGGCAATGGCGTCCAAGATCAATGCGGCGGTGATGGCGCTTGTGCTGCCGTTCGCGTTTTTCATCCGCTGGCTGATCTACGACCGCAAGAAAAAACTGACCACTGACCACTGGTTACTGGTCACTTCTTTTCTGATCGCCGGCGGACTCGCCACCATCATCTCCTTCCGTATCTTCCAGCCCTATGCGTTTGACGGTTTGCTGCTCGATAAGGAATGGATTCAAGGTATCTCTGAACAACGCCTGCAAGCCACCGGCAAAGCCGACCTGCCGTGGAATCTGCAATGGGCGCGCCGCACGCATTTATATTCGTTCGAGAACCTCACCTTGTGGGGGCTTGGGCTTCCGTTAGGCATTCTTGCCTGGGTGGGCTTCCTGCTCATGGGTTGGCGCATTCTCAAAGGCGACTATCACCACCTACTGCTCTGGGGTTGGACGGCGTTCTACTTCGGCTGGCAATCGCTGCAATTCAACCCCACCATGCGTTATCAACTGCCGATCTATCCGCTATTGACGATGATGGCGGCGTGGGTGTTGTTTGAAATCCCTAAACTCTTCAAATTACGTAATACGTATTACGTAATACGTAACATTACAGCCATCATAGGTATTGCCGTCCTCACTCTCACCACCATCTGGGCATTCGCCTTCCAAAGCATTTACCTGCGCGACGAAACCCGCATGGCTGCCTCGCGTTGGATGTTCCAGAATGTGCCCTCCGCCATAAATCTCTCCATCGAAACGGAAGATGAAACGTACAACCAGCCGCTTGCCGTTCAGCAGGATTTTCCGATCATGGCGGGCGCGCCTTACACGTTGCCGTTCTTCCCTAAAACCAACGGTTCATTAACCGAAGTGACATTTGCCTACGCCCGCGACGAAGCTGGGATGCCTGCCCCCGTTACCCTGACTCTCTATTCCGCCTCTCAACCGGACCTGCCGCTTGCGCGCGCTTCCACTATGCTGGATACTACGCGGACGGCTGATCCGCGCGGCGTGCCGTTGACGTTTAGCTTCGACGAGGTTATCCTGCTGGCAAAAGACCAGTCTTACATATTACAGATCGAAACGCTCGGGCAGGCTCTTTACATCGAAGGCTCGGCTGTCATCAACGAAACGGATTATGAC
Source organism: Chloroflexota bacterium (assembly GCA_016191955.1). Taxonomy (GTDB): domain Bacteria; phylum Chloroflexota; class Anaerolineae; order Anaerolineales; family Villigracilaceae; genus Villigracilis. Next base: position 14,260 of record JACPVC010000083.1, on the reverse strand, counting down.
TGGGGCTTGCCTTTTCGCATCGACGGCTACGATCCCTACGGCGGCTTATACAGCAATGATGACCTCGTCTTGCAAGTCTATTGGGGCGATGACATCAACAAACTCAATCGCTTTTTGGACATTCTGAACAAAGCGGATTACATCGTCGTCCCCACAAATCATCAATATGCGCAGATCACGCGCGTATCGGAGCGTTATCCGCTTACGACGTTGTATTACCGCGAATTGCTTGGCTGCCCCGCGGATGAAGAAACCATCGAGTGCTATCGCCTTGCCCAGCCGGGCATGTACGAAGGCGAACTCGGTTTTGAGTTGGCAGCGGTCTTCGAGTCGTACCCGACTCTCGGTCCCATCGTCATTAATGACCAACGCGCTGAAGAAGCCTTCACGTTCTACGATCATCCCAAAGTGCTCATCTTTAAAAAATCTACGGACTATGACTCAAACCGCATCCGCGCCATTCTTAGCAGCGTGGACTTGACCAAGGTCGTTCCGCTCACACCGACTCAATTCAGCGACTTCAAAACGCTGATGCTGCCGGAGACAAAACTGGCGAGTCAACGCGCGGGCGGCACCTGGTCGGATTTGTTCGATTACGACTGGCTGCAAAATAAAGTTCCGGCGCTGGGTATGTTGTTCTGGTACGCCTTCATCTTCGTGCTGGGACTCTTCGCTTACCCCATTGCACGCCTGGCATTGCCCGGCTTGAGGCAATATTCCTATGCCTTGGGCAGGATCGTTGGCTTGGTGTTGATGGCATGGCTGGCATGGATGGGCGGCTCAGTCGGCGTGCCGTACACGCGGGTCAGCATCGGCGTGGCATTCGCTTTGGTCGTGGTGACAGGCGTCGGCTTGTGGATGAGGCGTAGGGACGAGTTCAAGGAAGATTGGACAACCCATCGTCAGTTCTTCGTGATGGCAGAGATCGTCTTCCTGTCCTTCTTCCTGATTGACTTGCTCATTCGCGTGGGCAACCCCGATATGTGGCACCCCGCCAAGGGCGGCGAACGCCCGATGGACTTTTCGTATTTCAATGCGGTATTGAAGAGCACGAGCTTCCCGCCCTATGACCCGTGGTATGCGGGCGGATATATCAACTATTACTATTACGGTTTTGTGTTGGCGGGCACGTCGGTGAAGCTGCTTGGGATTGTTCCGTCGATTGCATATAACTTTATTCTGCCGACATGGTTCGCGCTGGTGGCAGTTGGCGCGTTTGCTATCGGGTACTCTGCTATCGAAAAATCGAGTGACGAAGGACAACTCGTTACACGTAACTTGCAACTCATTACTGGTCTCGCCGGTTCCTTGCTCACCGTCTTCCTCGGCAACCTCGGCACGATTCAATTGATATTCAGCACGATGCAACGTGTCGTCGCTCCAGGTGGAGCCATCCCCGCGGAGACGGGCTTGTTGCAACGTTGGGTTTGGGCATTCCAAGGGATGTGGCAGATCATTGCACATGGCGCGCTGCTACCCATTGGGCGCGGCGACTGGTATTGGTTCCCCAGCCGCGTCATCGCGCCGGGACCGGGCAATGAGATCACGGAATTCCCGCTGTTCACCTTCTTGTACAGTGATATGCACGCGCACATGCTGGTGATGCCGTTGGCGTTGTTTATCATTGCGTGGGCGCTGGCGTTCGTGCGCTCGCGCGCGCAGTTGACTCGCGGCGAATGGATCGCTTCGTTCGGCATCGGCGCGTTGATGATCGGCGCGTTGAAGCCAACGAACACATGGGACCTTTACACCTATTACCTGCTTGCAGCGATTGCGGTCTTGTACACTATTTATCGGTATTTCGATTGGAAAGATTATTTCAACATCCCAGCTTGGGTTGGCAAAGCGGGGTTGGCAGTGGGTGCTGCCGTGCTTTTGTATGCGCTGGGCTCGATTTTCTATCTGCCATTCTCGCAGTGGTTCGGGCAGGCGTATAACTCGGTCGCGTTCTGGCAAGCCAGCCGCACGCCGTTCTCTTCGTACTTCGCCCAATGGGGCTTGTTCCTCTTCATTATCACGGCTTGGCTGGCATGGGAAACCCGCGAATGGATGGCGGCGACGCCGGTCTCGCAGTTGAAACGCCTTAGCTCGTATATGCTCATCGTTGAGATCGCGCTCGCGGCGATCATCGCTCTGTTCGTCTTCTTCCTCGTAGAGAAGGCGTATATTGGATTCCTTGCCCTTCCACTGGCACTTTGGTCCGCGCTTCTCATCCTGCGCGCGGACTTGCCCGACACGAAACGCTTCATCCTCTTCCTGACCGGCACAGCGCTGACCATCACCATCGCCGTCGAATTCATTGCTTTGGTTGGCGACATCGGGCGCATGAACACCATCTTCAAGTTATATCTGCAAGCATGGATGATGTTCGCCGTCAGCGCGGCGGCTGCTTTTGGTTGGCTCTTGCCCGCCTTCAGTCAGTGGCGTATCAAATGGCGTTTCACTTATCAAGCCGGGGTGTATATCCTGTTGGCATGTGCATTCATGTTCACCCTGACCGCCTCCACCGACAAGATGAGCGACCGCATGAATCCCGATGCTCCCCATTCGCTCGACGCAATGGAGTTCATGACACATACCCAACACTGGGACGGTCAAATGATGGACCTCAGCGAAGACTATCGCGCCATTCGTTGGATGCAGGATAACATCGAAGGCTCACCCGTCATCGTGGAAGCGAACTGCACCGAATACCGCTGGTGTGTACGCTTCACCATTTACACAGGTCTGCCCGGTGTCGTCGGCTGGAATTGGCATCAGCGCCAGCAGCGCGGCATCTTTGCCCCGCAAGTGCAGGAACGCGTCAACGAAATTGGCACGTTCTACACCACCACCGATATTTCAACTGCGCTTGCTTTCTTGAAGAAGTATGATGTAAAGTATATTGTCGTCGGTCAGCTCGAACGGAATGTCTATCCCTTCCTGCCCGGCACGCCCGATGGCTTGTTAAAATTCACCGAGTTCGAAGGCGAACATTGGGATGTTGTCTATCAAGACCTGAACACGACGATCTATCAAGTAAAGCCGTAATTCCTAAAACTTGCTTTGTCGAGGGCTAAGCCCCCGACAAAGTGCTAAAAGGAGCCCATGATTCTCCACATCACATCCAAACAAGATTGGTCCGCTGCACAGGCTAGGGGGGAATACACTGCACCGAGTCTCGCAACCGAAGGCTTCATCCATTTCTCCACCGATAAGCAAGCGGTCAACGTCGCCAACGCCTTCTATCGCGGACGAACCGACTTGGTCTTGCTGGTGGTCGATGAAACAAAACTCAAGCCCGAGCTTAAGTGGGAAGCGCCTGCGGGACCTCCTGCCGATAACATCTCACAAGCGGATTTGTTCCCTCATCTCTACGGCCCACTCAACCTGGATGCCGTCGCCTCCGTTCTGGACTTTCAGCCTGACTCAGCCACCGGAACCTTCACCCTCCCGAAACTTTCTAACTGATTGCTGTTCACTGTCCACTGATAACTTCTCACCGATGACTGAATTTCTCTCCTGGTATCTCATCCTCACCCTGCTCGGCTGGTTGACCTTCCCGCTGGTCTATCATCTCTTCCCCGCCCTCAGTGACCGCGGCTACACCCTCGCGCGGACAGCCGGTCTGCTCATTTGGGGTTACATCTTCTGGCTCTTCGTCTCCTTCGGTTTCGCTCGCAACGACCTCGGCGGAATCATTTTTGCATTGGCAATTCTTATTGCGCTCAGCATCTGGTCACTCGTTACTCATCACTCATCACTCGTTACTTTTCTTCGTTCCAACATCGCATTAATCATCACCACCGAACTCCTCTTCCTCATTGCCTTCGCCTTTCTCGCCTTCGTCCGCTCGGCAAACCCTGAACTTGCCAGCACCGAAAAGCCAATGGAGTTGATGTTTATCAACAGCATCCTGCGCTCCGAAACCTTCCCGCCGCAAGATGCCTGGCTTTCGGGTTACGCCATCTCCTATTACTACTTCGGTTACGTCCTCACCGCCATGCTCGCCCGCCTATCTGAAGTTAACGGCAGCATCGCTCACAACCTGATGACCTCGCTCATCTTCGCACTCGGCGCGGTCGGTTCATTCGGCATCGTCTACAACCTTCTGATCTCTTCACGTTTCACTCATCAGAGCGAAGCCTCCCCGCGGGACGCATCAGATCAACCACGAATCGTCAATCGTAAATCCGAAATCGTAAATGCTCTCCTCGCCCCTCTCTTCCTTCTTCTCGTCTCGAATTTCGAAGCACTACTCGAAGTTCTTCACCGCGCAGGGATTGGCTGGGTCAAAAACCCGGATACCCAAGTGTGGACAGGTCCCTTCTGGACGTGGCTCGACATGAAAGAACTCTCCCAGCCGCCCATCGAGCCATTGGGCTGGGAGCCGAACCGCTATCTTTGGTGGTGGCGTGCCTCGCGTGTCATTCAAGATTACGACATCAACGGCGGCTTCCGCGAAGCCATCGACGAGTTCCCCTTCTTCTCCTTCCTGCTCGGTGACTTGCACCCGCATGTGCTGGCGATTCCCTTCAGTCTGCTCGCTGTCTCGGTCGCGTTGAACATCTTCCTCGGCGGCTCGCGCGGGAAGATGAACATCTTCGGCGCACGGCTCGATATCAATCCCGCAGGTTTCTTCTTTGCCGCACTTGTGCTCGGCGGGCTTGCCTTTCTCAACACCTGGGACATTCTCATCGCCGCCGCGTTGATCGTCTCAGCCTTCGTTTTGTGGCGCGCCAGCGAAGACGGCTGGAGTTGGTCCCGCCTCGAAGACTTGTTTCTGCTTGCCCTGCCGCTCGGAATTTTTTCCTTACTTTTATATTTCCCCTTCTATCTTGGTTTCTCCTCGCAGGCAGGCGGCATCCTGCCGAACTTCATGTACGTCACACGCGGCATGCATCTCTGGGTGATGTGGGGCACACTACTGATTCCCATCTTTGCTTTTCTTCTCTACACTTGGATAAAAGAACCGCCTCGCCCGAACTGGAAGCTGGGATTCACCATTGGGCTGGGGCTTCCCCTCATCCTCTTCCTGCTGACGATCCTGCTTGGTGCGCTCGGTCTAGTGGTAGAGAAGGATTACGTCAACGCCATCCTCGCCTCCTACAACATGATCCCATCCCAGTTCTTCATCGCCACCTCCCAACGCAGACTGGAGCACATTGGCAGTTTGGTCACCTTGTTGGCAGTATTAATCCCCGCAGTTGCGTTTATGTTTTCGAGAAACGAGGAACAAGTAACAAGTAATGAGAAACAAGAAACAAGTAACGAGGAAACCCCTACTTCTGAGCCTACCTCCCTCGTTACTCAGAACTCATTACTCGTTACTAATTACTCATCACTTCCCTTTGTCTTCCTCCTCCTCACCCTCGGGGCACTCCTCGTCCTCGCGCCTGAATTCGTCTACCTCCGCGATCAGTTCGGCTATCGCATCAACACCATTTTCAAGTTCTACTATCAGGCATGGATGCTCTGGAGTCTCGTCGCGGCTTTTGGAGTGGGCTATCTCCTCCAACGCCTGCGCGGGTTTGCCGATGTGATTGTCCGTGTCTTGATCGGTGTCGTTATCTTCTGCGGCTTGCTCTACCCCGTCTTCGGCGTGATGACCAAGACCAACAACTTCAAACCCGCCTTCGGCTTCAACCTCGACGACTTCGCCCGCGTCCAACGCGAAAACGCGGATGATGCCGCTGGCATCGAGTTCCTGCTGACCCAGCCTGAGGGCGTCATTGCCGAAGCCATCGGCGGAAGTTACAGCTATTACGGACGCATCGCTACCTACACCGGTTATCCCACCGTGATGGGCTGGCCCGGTCACGAATCCCAATGGCGCGGCGGCAACGAACTGCACGGCAGCCGTCAACAGGACATTGAAGCCTTGTACTCCACCGCCCGCTGGGACGAAGCCAAAGCGATCATCGAACACTACAACATCCGCTACATCTTCATTGGCAATCTCGAACGCACCACCATGCGGGTAAACGAAGAAAAGTTCTCGATGTATCTCACGCCTGTCTTCCAGCAGGGAAGCACGATTATTTATAAAGTGCCATAGCATCCGTAGGTCACGCTGTAGCGTGACATGTAACAAATTGTGAAGATGTCAGGCTGCATACCCATAAATGGGCACATAGCCTGACCTACAAATGAACCAGTCCCTAAAGTTTACGGCTTTAGGGACTGGTTTTTATTACTCGTTACGCATTACGTATTACACATCACTCACTACTGCACAGGCTGCCCTTCGGTGGGATAGCCCTTGGCGTACCATTCCTTCAATCCGCCTGCCATGCTGGTGGCATTGAAGCCTGCATTCAAAAGAATGTCGCGTCCCTGCTGGCTGCGGTTGCCGGAGCGACAGACCACGACGATCTCTTTATCCTTTGGCAGCTCATTCAAACGGGATGGCAATTCATCCAGCGGAATGAGTGTGGTGTTTGGGGCGTGATACTCGTCCCATTCCTCCTGGCTGCGTACATCCAAAACGAATGTGCCTGCCTGATACTTTTCATACGCCTGGTCCACACTGATCTCAGTTGCCACAGCGGATGAAGCGCCTCCGCCCGCGCTGGCGGCGATGAGATAAACGATCAACGCCACAATGGCAATGGCGGTCACCTGCCCGGCAGGCTTGCGCAGGAAACTACCCAGTCCACTTTGGGACATAGAACTTGTTCTTCGAGCAGATTTCTTCTTCGACATTCTGTCCTCACAACAAAAGGGATTAATTCCCTCTTTTGATGCATCACCCGCTTGAAAGTTACATCTTCCATTAAACGGTAGGGGCGACCCGTCCGGGCTTGGTAAGTTTATTTTGCCCAGCCGGGAGGGTCGCCCTTTTCGTGATGAAGAAATGCTTCTTGAGATTAAGCGGCAAACGACTTTATCGCAGCGTCCAGGTCCGCATGGATCTCGAAGAAATGCTTCAAACCGACCACGTCCAACACCTGCTCCACCGCAGACTGCGGACTCAATAGTTTGACGTGCTCACGCGCAGAGGCATCCTCTTTGGGGTTGATGGCGCGGAAGGTGGGTCTGCCGCTTTCACTGCCCTGAATGGAATGACCCGAAAAGATGCGCGCAATCGTGTGAAATGCCATCAACCCGGCGCTGCTGACGTATGGAACCTTGGTCAGGTCGAGCAGCAGGTTGCGGGTGCCGCTGTCAAACAGTTCCTGCGCTTTGATGATGACATCCGTATAGTTGGAAGAGTCCACGTCACCCATGAGATGCAAGACGGTCACGTTTTCTTGTTTGGAAAAAGAGATTTGCATGAAATTCTCCTACATACCTGAAATTGAGCGGTTTTGCCTACTTGAAATTGAATTCCTCATAGTGGATGTTATCCTTGCTGACGCCCACTTCGAGGAACTTCTTCTCGAATGCCTGCACCATTGGCAGGGGTCCACACATGTATACATGGTGCGCGTTCACGTTCCCGCCCGCGTTCTTCACGATGTCATCCACCGTCAACGAGCCGTGCTGGGATGAAAAGCGGATGTGCGCCTTCAAGCGCGGGTGTTTCTTGGTAATACCATCGATCTCTTCTGCGAAGACGGCTTCTTCGGGGTGTCTCACAGTGTAGTAAAAATGCACATCGTGAGCCAGATCAGTTTTCAGGTCCCGCAGGAACGAGAGGAAGGGGGTGATGCCAATTCCGCCCGCGACCCAAATCTGTTTGTCGCCGCCGGTCTTGTAGTTGAACATCCCGTATGCGCCTTCCACCAAGGCATCCATGCCGGGCTTGAGGTTTTGAAAAAGATGGCGGGTGAAATCGCCGCAGGCTTTGATGGTCACACGCACCACATCCTCATGCGGCGCGCTGGAAATCGTGAAGGGATGCGCTTCATCCAACGACTTATCGCCTTTGAAGCGCACGAACAGAAATTGCCCGGCATGCGCATGTTGGATCGGCTTGCCCTTGGCGCGCATCACCACCTCGCTGGTGGAGTTGTTGGGATGATGGACCGCCTCGACTTTATATGGAACCCGCTTGCCCAGAAAACGACTGAGCACTTCCGTGTAGATATAAGAACCGATGCCGAGAAAGACGAAGATCTGATTCCAATTGATGGCGACCTTCGTAGTCGGCGCCCTGACCGTAACCGAATGCAGGTATCCCAAAATGAAAAAGATGCCGATGAAACCGTGCAGGCTCTTCCAACCTTCGTACGTTCCGCTGGTCAATTTATTCAGGTAGGGGATGCGCGGCGCAAGCGTGGGCAGGACGATGGCAATAATGCCAAGGAAGGCAATCATCGCCAGATAGTTACCGAGCGCAAGATTCACAAGATGCAAGGGCACGATCAGAAGATGAACGAACATCAACAAAAACGCCGCCGTGGACGTATAACGATGCGTCATGTACATCTTGTCCAAGCCGCCGAAGTACGGCTCTGCCCAGCGCGGGCGGGTGGAGATGAATAGGGAAAAGGACATCAGGGTAATGACCAGCGAGCCGATGGTCATGCCGACCTGATAGCGCGCATAATTTTCCACGCCTTCGCGTTCAGGCGGAAAAACCGCCCACACGATAACCGTGGTGAGAGCCAAAACAATAAAGATAATATTCCCAAGATTACGTTTCATAATGTTTCACCTTTAATAGAGCCTTGTAAAAGAATTTGTAGGGCGGGTTTTTAACCCGCCATTCATCAGGTTCCAAGGGAGTGTCAGGCTAAAAGTGTCGCCACAGCGCCACAGCGATGCCTGACCTACAATTAACTTTTGCAAGAGGTTTAATATAAATCAACAGCGATGCAGATTTGCCTGCATCGCTGTTGATTTCGTTTTCTATGAAAATGATTCGAGCGCCTTTTGTTTATCGTTGAAGATCTCAAAGAACGACGAGAACCCGACCATATCCAATACGTTGAGGACTTCGGCACGCGGGTTGAGCAGTTTCACGTGCTGCTGCACACCGCTCTCACGCGACTTGTTGACCGACTTCAGCGCCGCCCAGCCGTGCTCCAGGTCTGGCATCGCTTCGCCGCGCAGTAACAGGGCGATCACGTGCAGAGAGACCAGACCCGCGCTCGAAATGAACGCCAGGTCGCTCATATCCAACAGGATGTTCTTCGCGCCGCCGTTCAAGACTTCCTGGGCAGAGGCGATCAATTTCTGATAGGTCTGCCCGTCGAGCTGCCCTGTCACCTGGATAACAGTGACTGGCACATTCCCCTTTTCGTGCGAAATGTTTATCTCCATGTTTCCTCTCCAAGCGGTTGATTGCCCAATTATAAACCCGCTTTGCGCGTGAGCCGTTCCAGCCTATGGTCGATTTCAATCAGCCAGTGCTTGCGGATGTAGGCAGGCAGGTCTGCTTTTTCGGCTTCGGCGCGGGCAGACTTCGCCCACTTGAGCGACGACTTCACATCGCGCTTTGTATGCTCGTAATATTTTGCAAGCTCGATGTGAGCGTAAATATGACCTTTCTTCGCCGCCGCCTTCCACAACTCGATGGCACGCTCCATATCTCCGCGCTTCTTTTGCAGGATGGAAATGCGCTTCACCGCCACGCCGAAATCTGATTCATCCAACCCAAGCTCGAGTCCACGCTCGAACAGACGTGCCGCTTCATCCCAGTGACCGAGGTCTTCGAATAACTTGCCGAGCGCAATGAAGTCGAGACCATGCTCCACGCGCCCATCGTAGGGGTCTGCCAGAATCTCGCTGACGTGCCCAAGCAACGCCGCCATCGCTACCACATCCATGGCGTTGTGATAGAACACGCCGCCCAGCGGACGGGCATCGCCGGTGCGCAGATAATCAAAATACAGCCAGGGGATTTCATAACCGGGCACTTCATCGGAAGAACGCGTAAAGCCCATCACATGCTCTTCTATATATTTCAACGCGCGCGAAGGCAGGCGGTCGCGCCAGAGGCGGCGAGCGAGAGGCAGCAGGTCGATGTGAGCATAGTCTTTAAAAGGGACAGGAATTCTATGCAACGAATAACGAGTGACGAGCAACGGGGCGTCGAAGGCTTTGCCGTTGAAGGTGACCAGTCCCTCGCAAGGGGCGAGGAAGTGGATCAACGCTTCGAGCATGGCGGGTTCTTCGGCAGGGTCACGCAGGAAGAATTGCTTGAGGGTGAATGCCCCGTCTACAAAGCGCGCCGCGCCGACGAGAAAGGCATAGGTGCCAGTCCCGCCCGAAACGCCGGAGGTTTCGGTATCAAGGAAGGCGAATTTTGTAATGGGTAATTGGTTGACGCGCGGGTCGTTCGTCCATTGCGAGATGACGGAGAGGGGGAAGGTGGAGAACGGGGAGAAACGTCCGTGCCGGTAGGTCGAGTCGTAAATCTGCTCAGCGACGAAAGTCTCGCCGCGCGGAGAGGCGATAAAATTCCCGGCGACGACCAAGTCGATAGACCGGCGTTCAGGCTGGGGCGGAGGCTGAAGCGTGTTTGCCGTCTTCACGCCGAGCGCTTTGAGTTTGTCCGCTAGGGATGCCATACCGGGTATTATATCCATGTTACACTTGCGCGAATATTTTGCTGGATATTCAATGAAATCAAAACTTCCTTTTTGGCTAAAGACTTTATATGGTTCGGGTGATTGGGGGATAGCCAGCATCGGCATGATGCGTTCGATCTTTTACGCCATCTATCTGACGGATGTGGTCGGCATCGAACCGCGGCTTGCATCGCTGGGCGCGTTGGCAGGCATTGTCTGGGACGCCGTTAATGACCCGATCATCGGTATGTTGAGCGACAGGGTCAAGTCGAAACTGGGCAGGCGCAGACCTTTCTTGTTGTGGTTTGCATTCCCGTTCGGGTTGAGCTTTGTAATGCTGTGGTCTGCGCCAAACTGGGACAGTCAGATCGGTCTATTGCTTTATGTGACATTGGCGTTCATGATCTCGGATACGCTCACAACGTTGGTAGCTGTGCCGTATCTTTCGTTGACCCCCGAATTGACTCAAAACTACGACGAACGTACCTCGCTTTCGAGCTTCCGCACGGTCTTTCAATTGGTCTCGGCGATGGTGGTGGTGATCGCCGCCCCCATGATCGTGGACTCTGTGATTCTTGGCGGCGGCACGCAGCAGCAGGGATTCATGACGGCGGGCGCGATCTTTGGCGCGATCGGTTCATTGCCCTTGTTTTTCCTCGGCTTGTTTGTGCGCGAACGATTCGCATCTGCCGTGGCGGAGCAGGAAAGGCTTTCGTTCCGCGAGACGTTGAAACTGGCGTGGCAAAATATTCCTTTCCGTTATGCCGTTGGCATTTATATGTTCAACTGGTCGGCAGTGGACATGGTTGCCATCACCTTTCCGTTCTTCCTTTTATATTGGGTGGCGCAAGGCAATCTGCTGGCGAAGATCACCATCTTCGGCGTAGACCTGGCGCTCGAGTCCGCGTTCTTTGGGGTGATGATGTTCGTGTGTGTACTATTCGTGCCGTTCTGGTTGTGGCTTTCGAAAAAGCAGAACAAAATCCGCGCATACATCGCCGGTATGGCGGCGTGGATCATCGTGGAATTGCTGATCTTTACCATTCAGCCCGGTGAGACGAATTATCTCTTGCTCATTGCAGCGCTGGCAGGTATCGGTGTTTCGGCGGCGTATATCCTGCCTGATTCGATTCTGCCCGATGTGATCGAATGGGATGAACTGCGCACGGGTCGGCGGCAGGAGGGAATTTATTACGGCATCCGCACGCTCATCCGCAAGTTGACGGGGGCGGGGGTCATCTTTGTGACGCTGCAAATTTTAGGCTGGTCGGGTTATCAGGCTCCCCCTGATGGTGTGACGCAGTTCCAACAGCCTGAATCCGCCCTGTTCATGATCCGCATGATGGACTCGTTCATCGGCGCGGCGATTCTGCTCGGCACGATCATCATCGCGTGGTCGTATCCGCTCACGCGTGAGCGCTATCAAAAGATACAACGATTGCTGGCTGTCCGCAGAAGCAAAAACGTGGAAACGACTTAAACGCCGCTTCCACGTTTTTGCTTATATGCACTAGTGGGGGCTTAGCCCCCACTAGTGCAACAAAGTTATATCATCGTCGGTTCTTCGTATTTGCCGAAGACCTTCGTCATCACAGTGATGATCTCCCCTAATGTGCAATAGGCACGCACACAATCGATAATATACGGCATGCTGTTTTCCGTGCCCTCGCAAGCGATGCGCAGCGCGTCCAGCGTCTGCCCGACCTGTCCACTGTCGCGCATCTTCTTGACTTCGTTCAAGCGATTCAACTGGCGGTTGTATCCGTTCGGGTCCATTGTCAAAATCGGGATGGCGGCGGGCTTTTCGTCAAGATAGGCATTGACGCCCACGATCTTGCGCCTGTTCTCGTCGATCTCACGCTGATAACGATACGCGGCATCGGAGATTTCGCTTTGCATGAATCCTTTTTCGAGCGCAGGGATGACGCCGCCCAGGTCTTCGATTCTGCGGAAGTAGGCGTACGCATCTTTTTCCATTCGGTCTGTTTGCGCTTCGACGAAGAAACTACCCCCAAGCGGGTCCACCGTATTCGCCACGCCTGATTCTTCGGCGATGACCTGCTGAGTGCGTAATGCAACCTTCACTGCATGTTCAGATGGAAGCGCAAGAGCTTCATCCATGGAGTTGGTATGCAGGCTTTGCGTTCCGCCAAGGACGGCGGCAAGCGCTTGGATTGCCACGCGGACGATGTTGTTCTCCGGCTGCTGTGCGGTCAGCGAGACTCCCGCCGTCTGCGTGTGGAAGCGCATCAACCACGAGCGCGGATTCTTCGCCTTGAAGGTCTCACGCATCTCGCGCGCCCAAATGCGGCGGGCAGCGCGGTATTTAGCGATCTCTTCGAAGAAGTCGTTGTGCGCGTTGAAGAAGAACGATAAACGCGGCGCGAATTCGTCCACGTCCATGCCGCGCGCCATGCCCCAGCGGACGTATTCCATGCCGTCTGCCAGGGTGAACGCCAATTCTTGCGCGGCGGTCGAACCGGCTTCACGGATGTGATAGCCCGAAATGGAAATGGTATTCCACTGCGGCACGTGTTTCGAGCCGAACTCCATCGTATCCACGACGAGGCGCATGGAAGGTTCCGGTGGGAAGATGAATTCCTTCTGCGCGATAAATTCCTTGAGGATGTCGTTCTGGAGAGTCCCGCGCAACTGATCGAGCCGCACGCCCTGCTTTTCGGCAGCGACGAGATACATCGCCCAGATGATCGCGGCGGGGGAGTTGATGGTCATGCTGGAGGAGACTTTATCGAGCGGGATGCCATCCAGTAAGATTTCCATGTCTTTGAGCGAAGAGACTGCCACGCCGCATTTGCCGAATTCACCGAGTGCTTCGGGCTGGTCGGTGTCATAACCCATCAAAGTGGCTAGGTCGAAGGCAATGCTCAAGCCGGTCTGACCCTGCTCGAGTAAGTATTTGAAGCGCTGGTTCGTCTCTTCCGCGGTACCGAAACCTGCGAACATGCGCATCGTCCACAACTTGGAGCGATGCAGCGTCGGGTGAACGCCTCTTGTGTAGGGGTACTCGCCCGGAAGTCCGAGAGAGGCGGCGTAGTCCATGTCCGCTATATCGAGCGGCGTATAAAGTCTGTTGATCGGTTCGGAGGAGGTAGTGATAAATTCGTCGGCGCGTTCAGGTAGTTGATTCAAAGCTTTCTTGAGGGAGGTGTCTTCCCAGTTGGAAAGCGATTGCTGTAACTCATCGAGTTTCTTTTTATCGTACATGGCAGCTCCTTTTGGCGATTTAAGGAGATTATACCTTCTTGGACGATGGACCATGGAGGGTGGACGGGTGCGGTAAAAGTTTGTAGATGACCTGCTCCCTTCGCCGTCCTCGGCGAAGGGTTTACTCGCAGAACGTCGCCGTCCACAGGATGCTTCGCAAAGGACGGCGGCTTTGAGCCTTTTTCTAACAACCTTTGAGTACTCCCAGGACGAAAGACGCGAAAGTTTTTACATCTTAAGACTTACGCGGTTCAAAATCTTTTGCCGCGAATTTACCCTTCGGGCACGATGTCGCGAATTCACGCGAACTGTTAAAAAATTCGTGACAATTCGTGTAACACCTGCACTTGCGTGCCAGTGCAAGTGTTCGCTGCTTGTTCTTGGGGTTTTTGCGTAAGTCCTACATCTTTCACTTCTCGTACTTGTGTCACGGCCCATCGTCCATGGTCTATGGTCTCATCTGGTATACTCTCAAAAAAGGTAACACTATGTCCCGCATTGATATTGACGTCGACCCTTGTGACCACATCACCGCTGATGCCATTGGCAAACCCGGTCAGCGCGTTTTTTATCTGCACGCCTATCAAGACAAGCGC
>JACPVC010000082.1 GCA_016191955.1 Chloroflexota bacterium | reverse complement strand
CGTGTTGATGAAAGCATTCTCCATAAACGACAAGGTCATGGGACGGGTGAAAGACCAAATCCCCTCCACCATTCAAACATTGGAAGTAGTCACCTTCAATCGCATGACTCAAACCAGTATCATTCACATCGCGTGGAAAGACGTCTGCGATTTCACCGAAGGACGGATCAACGGCAACCAGCTAGGTTCCCGCATGCTGCGGCTGGCGGGGTCGCCATAAATTTAACCGCAACAAAAAATCCCGAAGCCTGATGCTCCGGGATTTTTACTAACCGCTGTTTACTGCTCACTGACTACTGAATCTCTACTCTTCCTTCTTAGCTTCCATTTCCTTCTTATGCGCCTCAATGATCGGACCCGCGATGTGAGCCGGTACGGTGTCGTAGTGATCGAACTCCATCGTGAAGTAGCCGCGACCGCCCGTGATCGAGCGGACCTGCGTGGTGTACTTCAACATTTCCGCCATGGGCACATGCGCGATAATGGTCGTGCTGCCACGCTCGGTCTCGGTTCCCTGCACGCGACCACGGCGGGTGTTGAGATCGCTCATCACGTCGCCCATGTTCGCATCCGGGCAGGTCACGCGTACGGTCATGATCGGCTCGAACAACACAGGACCCGCATCCGCAACGGCAAGTTTGAAGGCTTCACGCCCGGCAATTTCGAACGCCATCGGCTTTGAATCCACTTCATGCTCTTTACCGTCATAAACGGTCACGCGCACGTTGCTCATCGGGTAACCGGCAAATGCGCCTCTTTCCATCGTAGCGCGGATACTTTTTTCAATAGGCGGCAGGTACGAACGGGAAAGGTTCATACCGACGAGTGCATCCGTAAAATCAAAATCACCTTCCATGTACGGCTCGATGCGCAGGTGAACTTCGCCGAACTGCCCTGCACCACCCGATTGTTTCTTGTGGCGATACTGTGCCGCCGCTTTCTTCGTAATGCCTTCACGATAAGGAACCTTCGGCTCATGTGTCACGATGCCGACCTGGAATTTTGCCTGTGCGCGATGGACAGCCACATCGATATGTTGGTCGCCCATACCTTGCAAAACGGTTTCATGGGTTGCCGGATCGTTCTGCCAGATGAGGGTCATATCCTCCTCACTCAGGCGGGTTAATACTGTGGATATCTTCGCGGCGTCTGCCTGGGTTTTGGGGGCGATTGCCACACGGTACAACGCTGCCGGGTAGGCAGGTTTGGGAAGCATAAGTGGATGCCCCTTATCGCAGAAGGTATCGCCCGTCGCGGAAACGGTCAATTTGGAAACCACAGCGATATCCCCAGCATGAACGACCTTGGCAGGGATAGTCTCCTTGCCACGCTGGAAGTGCAGACCAGACATGCGCTCGTCTGCACCCTTGTTCTGATTCCAGACATGGGCATCGCCTTGAATGGAGCCGGAGATCACGCGGAAGTAGGTCATCTTACCGACGAACGGGTCGGCTGTCGTTTTCCACACATACGCCGCAAGCGGAGACTGGTCGGAGGGCTTTAGCTCTTCGTCGCCATCCTTGCCCTGCGCAATGCGTTTCACGGCATGAATCGGGGACGGCATCAAATCAATAACATCGTTGAGCAAAGCAATTGCGCCGACTTCATGCCCACCCGCCGCACAGAAGATCGGGACAAAACTCCCAGCGTAGACCACATCTTCGAGACCGCGCACCATTTCCTCGTCTGAGAGAGAGCCGTTCTCGAGGTATTTTTCCATCAACTCATCTTCGCCCTCGGCGGCGGCTTCCACCATCGTAAAGTGAGCCTTCTCCGCGGCTTCCTTTAAATCAGCGGGAATTTCCGCAGTTGTTTTGCCGTCGCCCATATAAGACTTCATGCCGATGATATCGACCACTCCCTTGAACTCATGTTTCTGACCGATGGGCAGATGTACCTTGATCGCGCGTTTGTCGTGAAGTTTGATAAATTCTTCGACCTGGGCATAGACTTTTTCAAAGTCCGCATTGTCGCGGTCCATTTTATTAATAACAATGAAGCGCGGCAGGTTAAACTGGTCGCAGTAACGCCAGGCGAGTTCGGTTCCCACTTCAATGCCTGCAACGGCGTCTACTAAAATAATTGCGCCATCTGCCACACTCAAGGCGGAAACCATCTCGCCCACAAAATCAGTGTAGCCTGGCGCATCAAGAAAATTTATTTTGTAATTCTTGTGTTCAACCGGGATCACGCTCGTATAGATCGATATTTTTCTTTTGTGTTCTTCGTCGTCGTAATCCGATGTCGTTGTCCCGTCCTCCACTTTCCCAAGGCGGGTTGTTGCCCCCGTTACATGCAGAAAGGATTCTGCAAGCATGGTCTTGCCTGCCCCCCCGTGTGAAACCAACGCAATGTTGCGAATAAACTCGGTGGTATACTCTTTCATCGTAAATAACCTTCCTGTCTATTATTAGGATGTAAAGCAGGTTGCACGATTGTAAAAGAACTCAAATGAATTGTCAAAGTGTGAAGCGTCACACAAAAATCATGACATTATAGACAATATCAGGGTCGATACATGGGCGAGATTTTCGGACTATATTCCTTTATTTTCATTGCCGCAGGGTTCGCCTTCGTAGCTGGGGTTATTTTACTGTCGAACAAACCCAAGTGGAATGATTATTTAGCCTTCAGTGTCATTGTCGTGGGTCTGGTCGTCACCTGGACGATCCTGCACCCGCGCCAGACCCTTCTCATGGATGACGCCAAAGAAGTGCAGGCAATGATCGGCGCAGGCAAACCCGTTTTGCTTGAATTCCAATCTCCCTACTGAATACGCTGCGTAGCGATAAAGCCCGTCGTGGACGAGCTCGAACTGGAAGTTGAAGATGACATCCTCATCATTCGCCTGAATATTCAGGAAAGTGTGGGCATGGAACTCGCGCCCTTATACAATTTTGAATTCACCCCTACCTTCATCTACTTCGACGCAGAAGGCAATGAAGTCTGGCGCATGGTCGGCGATTTCGACCCGCAGCGCGTGCGTGATACCCTCGCCAATGAATAGTCCGCGCCTATGTGCGTCGCATACAATCCCCTTGTGGGACCAAACGAGTCGGTTTATCTCATTAACCAGAAGAGTCTTGCCTTTGGACCCCTCTCATTAATTCTGGCGCGACGCACCCTACTCAAATGAATAAACTCCTTCGCCAACTAAAATTCAACGTCTCCTACCTAACCGGCAACGCTCCCTGGGATAGCGGCATCACACCGCCAGAACTTTATGATTTCATGGCAGCGCATCCCACCGGTCGCGCCCTCGACATTGGCTGCGGCACGGGCACCAACCTCATCACACTCGTCAATGCAGGTTGGCAGGCAGAAGGCTTCGACTTCGCTCCAAAAGCCGTCCGCCTTGCCAAGCGCAAACTTCAAAAAGCGGGCGTGCATGCGAACATCTTCACAGATGACGCAACACAAATGAAACGCGTCACTCCCCCTTTCGACCTCGCGCTCGACATCGGCTGTTTTCACGGCATCCAAAACAAAGCGGATTATCTGACTCAACTGACTCGTATCCTCGCCCCAGGCGGATTCTGGCTTATCTACGGTTTCTTCAAATCCGCTCCGGCTCAAACCGGACCCGGGTTTGTGGATTCCGACCTCGACCTGATCCAACGCCATAACCTAACCCTCATCTCCCGCAAAGACGGCTGGGACAAACGCGAACGTCCCTCCGCATGGTTTTTGTGGAATTTGAGTAACGAGTTGACGAGTAACAAGTAACGAGTTCTCCTCGTCTTACAGCTCGTACTTCGCACCTCGTTTCTCATTTCTCGTTACTCCCTCTCCCCTATGAAAATCCTCTTCCTCTTTCTCGACGGTATCGGTCTCGGCGAAGACAACCCAGAGACCAATCCTTTTCTGCGCGCGAACATGCCGCATTTGGAAGCAATGCTTGGCGGGAAGAAACTCACCAAGTCCGCAGCGCCGTTCGAGGGAGAAGCCATTTCTCTGAAAGCCGTTGACCCCAACCTCGGCGTGAAGGGACTGCCGCAATCTGCAACCGGGCAAGCCGTTCTTTTAACCGGCATCAATATCCCTGCCGAACTCGGCTACCACTACGGACCCAAACCCAACCCCGAAGTAGCTCAATATCTCAATGGTCGCACCATCTTTTCGCAGACGGTCAACGCTGGGAAGAAAACCGCCCTGCTCAACGCCTATCCCCCGCGCTACTTCGACGGCATCGACTCTGGCAAACGTTTATATTCCTCCATCCCACTGGCATTAACCAACGCGGGCATCCCTCTCTTCACCGAAAAAGATTATTACGCAGGCAACGCCCTCTCGGCAGATTTCACCGGCGAAGGCTGGCGGACCTTCCTTGGCTTCCCCGATGCGCCTTTCTTCGACCCAGAACCCGCAGGCAACAAACTCGGCGATCTCGCCCGTGGATATGACTTCTCCTTCTTTGAATATTGGGCAAGCGATTACGCCGGCCACAAACAGGATATGCTCTGGGCAATCAAACAGCTTGAAACCTTCGACGGCGTGTTGAAAGGTCTGCTCGCGAACTGGCAGGACGAAGACGGTCTTATCCTGCTCACCTCCGACCACGGCAACATGGAAGACCTCGGCACACGCAAACACACCGCCGCGCACGTACCGCTTCTATTATTTGGGGATAAAACAAAACGAGACGCCTTTACAGACGTCTCAGACCTGACAGGTATTGCGCCTGCAATTGGCAGGCTGCTACAATTGAATTAGACTGCCCGCAATCCCTGCGCTATCAAACTTCCTATCAACCCAAACCAATATGCCGATGTGTAATAAATGAACATCGGCTGCCTGCCGCGCTTCCACAAAAGATACGTGGATGTAAGAGCCAGCAGCGTCACCACATATAGATCCAGCCCGATTTCTTCAAATCCCAAATTGGCGAGGACGCCCAACCCCAGGAACAGAGAGTTCAGGAGAAGCAGGGAAACATCGCCCTTCGCCAACTCCTCTTTGCGCGGGAAAATCGCCTGTAAAAAGAGCACCGCCGCGTTGACCATCACAAACCCGGTGAAAAAGACCCAATGACTGAATTCATCGTCGTTGAAAATAACGATGCGGCAAAGGTCGCTGGACGCATCGTTCATGCAAAAGCGGACGTGAAGGTAATTCGTCACTTCATGGTCGCCGTAACTGGCAGCCGTGAGATATAAGCCGATGATGAAGACCAGGTTCCAGGCAATATGCATTTTCCCCTCACGCTCCGGCGAGCCATATTCGATGGCTTTCTTCAGCAGGTAAAGCGCAACCAGGCTGATGAGCGGCAGGATCAGCATGTTGTTAAAGTCCACCCAGCGCAGGAACTCATTCGGCAGAACGTACCCCAAGGTCCATGAACCAAGGCGGTTGATCGAGACCAGGATCGCCACCACAGACTGTACCGATAACAATAGATGTATGCGTCTCATAGAAAACTCCTATCGATAAGATGCCATAACACCCCATTAACTTCTCAGTTTCTCGATTGTCTCCTTTGCAAAAGCAGCCAATTCACGATCTGCACGGTTGACGGCGATTTCCTGCAAAGCCGGAATGGCACGGGCGTCTCGCAATTCGCTCAAGGATCGGACCGCCTGTCTCTTCACAACCCGGTCTGAGTCGTGGAGCATTTCAATGAGGTAGGGAACAACGCGCTCGTCGTGGATTCTTCCTAACCCAATGATGGCATGTTCGCGTACCGAGGCTTCAGGATGGATCAACGCCTCGGCAAGCACGTCGACGGCTGGTGCGCCAAATTGAGCCAATGCCTCCGCTGCGGTCTGACTCACTTCGTGATGCAAGTCATAGACCGCCATGCCCAATTCTTCAATGGCGCGGATGTCTTTCAATTTCCCCAGAATCATGATCGCAAATTTGCGGACGGTCTTTTCGCGGTCTGTAAGAGCTTCGATCAACGGCTCGACGACGGGTTCGCCCATGCCTTCGATGGCGTTCAACAAAACACCTACAGCTTGTTCACGCTCAAACCACCAGAATGAATCGCGCAGGGCTTCCATCAGAAAAGGAATCGCCGCCGCGCTTTTTGAGTCACCCAGGGCTTTCACCGCCGCCTGCCGCACCTCGATCTTCGTATCGTCGAGCGCAACATTGGCAAGTTCGTCGAATGTGGAAGGGTCACAGAATTTTCCGATGGCGGTACACGCCGCCATGCGGACTTCGTCTTCGCGGTCTTTTAGTAGTGGAAGCAATTCAGGGAGTACGCGTGCGTCACCGATGGCTGCCAACGCAACCGCCGCGCGCGCACGGACGGTAAAAAATTCCCCACGCAGGGCTTCGAGCAAAACGGGAATTGCATTTTTATCTTTACTGATTCCAAAAATCTCTGCAACCCGTCCACGGATGATAGGATGGGCAGACTTCAAGGCTTTGGTCAGCTCGGGAGAGGCGGTTGGGATTCGGGCGAGAATCTGTTGATAGATGGCGAGCAGGTTCAAGTCTTGAGTCTGAAGCGCGTCCATCAATGACGGGACGGCATCCGCCCCAAGGCGCATCAACTCCTGTGCGGCATGGTCGCGTTTTGCCGCATCCGCCAGCATGGGGATCAATTTTTTCGTCTCGCCTTGCTTGGAGTTCGTGAACCAGTCCATGAGTTTATTTTACATGAATTTGAATCAGGGGCGAAGTGTATAATGTGAGAATATATCCGGTCGATCAGAGGAGAGCTAATGAAAGCAGGAAGAGAAACACCTTTTGCTATTGTCTTTTTGATTCTCTCGATCCTTGCATGCAATATGCCCGGCGCAGGCGGAGGGGGCACGGGTGACTCTTCGGCACAGCCCAGCCCGGGAGTGACGTATGTGGTGGTGGTTGAAGATACTGCCACAGCCGCACCCACCGACACACCCATCCCGGTCACAGTCACTGCGCAGAACCCGCCCAAACTCACGCTGACAAAGAACACCAATTGCAGGCTTGGTCCCAGCGCATTCTATAACATCGTTGACCAGATCGCTTCTGGCAAGGAACTTCCGGTGATTGGGCGCAGTGAAGACAATGAATGGTGGCAAGTAGTGAATGCCACCGGCAGGGAATGTTGGGTATTCACGGAAAATGCCACTCCGAATCAGGATTTCGGTTCGCTCGTGATCGGGGAGGCTCCGCCTTTGCCTGGTGTGCCTTTGAACTTTTTTGTAGTGGACCAGAATTGCCAGTCTGCGCAGAAAAAATTCTCGGTGACGTTGAGCTGGTCCAGCGGCGGCGGCGAGACGGCTTTCCGCATCTATCGCGATGGAAATCGGGTTGTCGAATACAAGGCGACCCGTTTCAACTTCAAAGATACGAATGCCCCCTACAACAAGAACATCGTCTATGAGATCGAAGCCGTTAATGAGAATGGCACCTCTGCAAAAGCGACCCAGATCGTGCCTGCCTGCAAGTAGAAAATAAAATTACAAGACGAACAGCACAACTCCCTGCCATATGGCAGGGAGTTGTGCGTTTTACCACTTTCAAACCCTATCAAGTCCAAAATTGGACGTTTTTTCTCTGATATAATCCCCGACTCGGTTTACGGGAATCAGAACGCCGAAGAGAGTTTGGTGTTTCTTCCTTAGATATTTTTAAACCCAACATCACGCCTTCGGGCGTGTGACCACCTTATTGGAGTTCCCAACTAATGAAGAAAGAACAACTGCTTGATTTGTATTACCAGATGGTGCTGATCCGTCGTGTGGAAGAACGCGGCGCGGAACTGTACCAGGCTGGCAAAATCGGCGGTTTCATGCACCTATACATCGGGCAAGAAGCCGTCTCCACCGGTTTGATCGCGGCGCGTGAACCACGTGACCGCGTCATCACCGCCTATCGTGACCACGGCGTGGCTTTGAACTGCGGCATTGCTGCCAACGAAGTGATGGCAGAACTGCTCGGCAAGTCCACGGGCATGTCGAAGGGCAAGGGCGGCTCGATGCACATGGCAAGCACCGAAAAAAATATGTGGGGCGGGCACGCCATCGTCGGCGGACACCTGCCCGTTGCAGCAGGACTCGCTCTCGGCGACCAATACGCCAAGAACGATAACATCACCATCTGCATGTTCGGTGACGGCGCGACCAATATTGGTTACTTCCACGAAGCGCTGAACCTCGCCAAAACCTGGGGCTTGCGCGTGCTGTGGGTTTGTGAAAACAACCAATACGGCATGGGAACCGCAGTGGAGCGCGCTTCGGCAGTACCCGAAATCCGCCAAAAGGCGGAAGGCTACGGCATGAAGAACGGACAAGTCGATGGCATGGATGTAGTGAAGGTTTATGAAGCTGCGTCCGAAGCGATGAACTTCATCCGCAAGGAAGGGCAGCCGTATTTTCTCGAGATCGATACCTATCGCTTCCGCGGACATTCCATGGGCGACCCGGAACGTTATCGCAAAGCTGAAGAAGTGAAGAAGTGGCAGGAGAACGACCCCATCGGTATCTTCAACAAGTACCTGCTCGATAAGAAAGTCACCACCCGCAAAGCGTTGGATGAAATCGAAACCCGAGTGGAAGAAGAAGTGGCCAAGGCGGTTGAGTTCGCCGAAAGCTCCCCCGAGCCGACGATGGAAGACCTGTACGCGGATATTTACGCCGATAATTAAACACCAAGGACACAAAGTACACGAAGGAAAATCTAAGAAAAGGTATCTCGTTGCGCAAACCTAAAAAACTTAGTGCCCTTAGCGTCCTTTGTGGTTAAAGGATTTTACACATGGCAAAAATCACAATGCGCGAGGCGATCTCGCAAGCCTTAATGGAAGAAATGGACCGCGACCCCGCCGTCTTTATCATCGGCGAGGAAGTCGGTGTTTGGGGCGGCACATACGCCGTCACCAAAGGTTTTTATGACAAGTACGGGTCTGACCGCATCAAAGACACTCCCATCGCAGAAAACGCCATCATTGGCGCGGCGATTGGGGCAGCGATGGTGGGTCAGCGCCCGATTGCCGAACTCATGACGATCAACTTCGCCTTCTCGGCGATGGACTATATCGTCAACCAAGCCGCGAAACTGCGCTACATGTTCGGCGGACAGTTCATGCTTCCGCTGGTCATCCGTGCTGTTGGCGGTGGTGGACGTCAACTTGGAGCAACTCACTCACAGACTCCCGATGCCATCTTCGCACACTTCCCCGGTCTGAAAGTCGTCAGCCCTGGAACGCCGGAAGATGCCAAGGGTTTATTGAAATCAGCTATAAGGTCGAATGATCCGATTCTCTTCATCGAACATGCCACCATGTACCAGGTGCGCGGCGATGTGCCCGAAGGCGAATACCTCATCCCCATCGGTAAATCCAAAGTGCAGCGCCCCGGCAAAGACCTTACGATCATCACCTACTGCAAGGGTCTCGAACTCTCCATGAAGGCTGCCGAAGAACTCGCCAAAGAGGGCATTGAAGCCGAGATCATCGACCTCCGCACCCTGCGCCCGCTCGACATGGGGCCCGTGCTTGAATCGTTCAAGAAAACCAACCGCGCCATCGTCGTCGAAGAAGGCTGGAAGTCTTACGGCGTTGGCAGCGAAATCGTCAGCCGCATCTATGAAGAAGCCTTCGACTATGTTGACGCGCCGATCATTCGCGTGGCTCAAAAAGAAGTGCCCCTCCCCTACAACCGCACCCTCGAACAAGCCGCCCTTCCGCAAGTGCATGACATCATCGACGCGGCAAAGGAGGTATTGAAATAATGGCTGAAACAATTTCCATGCCCAAGCTCGGCTTCGACATGGCGGAAGGTCTTCTCGTCCGCTGGGTCAAGCAAGTTGGTGAACAAATCAACAAAGGTGATGTCCTCGCCGAGATCGAAACCGACAAAGCCACCGTCGAAGTTGAATCCTCCGCGACAGGCGTCGTGCTGCAACTCATTGTTGACCAGGGCACGATGGTGCCGGTCAATGCGCCGATTGCAGTGGTGGGACAAGCCGGTGAAAAAGTGGATGCGCCTGCGGCTTCGCCGTCAAAGGTCGAAAGTCCAAAGTCGGAGGAAAAGCCTGCGGCTCCATCTGCGCCGACGCCTGCTGCTGTTGCCCAAGCCTCTGCCCCCGCTGAAAGCGGACCTGTGAAAGCCAGCCCACTTGCGCGCAAAGTTGCCAAAGATAACAATATCAATCTTGCATCCATTCAGGGCACGGGTCCCGGTGGGCGTGTCACCCGCAAAGATGTTGAAGCTGCGTTGTCCAGTGGACAGTCATCAGTAACCAGTAAGCAGTCTGCGCAACCAATTACCAATTACCAATTACCAATCTCCACTGAAGACAAAATCATCCCCACCACCAAGTTGCGCCAAGCCATCGGCAGACGCTTGGTAGAGTCGAAACAGACCATCCCCCACTTCTACGTCACGCACGAGTACAAGATGGAAGCAGTCATGGACATGCGCAAGCAGGTCAACGCCTATCTCGGCGACAATGAAAAAATCTCGGTCAACGACTTCATCATCAAGGCGACTGCGCTCACCTTGCGCCAGTTTCCTAACCTCAATGCCACCATCAAAGGCACTGAGGTCATCCAGTTCGGTCACGTCAATGTCGGCGTGGCAGTCACCGTCCCCGGCGGATTAATGACCGTCGTCGTCAAAGATGCGGATCAAAAAGGCTTGCGCCAGATCTCCGGCGAGATCAAAGCCATGGCAGCCCGCGCCCGCGAAGGCAAAGTCAAGCCAGAGGATGTGGACGGCTCGACCTTCTCCACTTCCAACCTCGGCATGTACGACGTGGAAGAATTTATTGCCATCGTCAACCCGCCTGAAGCTGCAATTTTGGCAATTGGCTCAGCAAAAGAAACGCCCGTTGTGGAAAACGGACAGATCAAAATCGGCTCGCGCATGAAAGCCACGATCTCGGTCGACCACCGCGTCAGCGACGGAGCGGAGGCGGCGCAATTCATGCAGAAGCTGGCTGAGTTCCTCGAAAATCCTGTGAGGATGCTGGTGTAGGTTATTCAAGACCTCCGAGTTTATCGTGAACTCGGAGGTCTTTCTCATTATGCTATACTTAACTCATGGATGAGAATCAATTTCCCCGATTGAATAAAAAAGTTGTCTCAATTTTGTCATCCTTTGAAGAAGCTGATAGGCAGAATGAAGAATACTGGTGTTCCCGAACACCTATCGAACGCCTGCAACGTATGAAACTTTTGCGGAGAATTAATTATGGCTCTGACGCCACCGCCCGACTTCAAAGAGTTCTTAAAATTGCTGAAAGAGGCAGCGATGATGTTCAATTAATTGAAAGGAGAATTTTCAAATGTCTCTCGCGTTAACTCCAATCAAACTTCCCATTCAAGATTGGGATAGGATTCTGCAACTCGGCGCGGATAGTCGCACACGCGAGTTGCAGGATGAACTTAATCGCGCCGAACAAGCCATAGCCGCTTTCGAAAAGCGGCTTGGGATGTCATTTGTGAATCTCGAAAAAACAGGCTTGCCCTCGAACGCCGATTTTGAAACACATGATGCCTACATCGAGTGGCAAAGTTGGGAACTCCGCCGCGCTGATTTACAAAAACGCTTAAACACATTGCACACACTGGAAACTCAGCATGGAGGTTAATGCCCTGCAACGCATTGCAGTCTTGCGCAACCTGGCAAGCGAAATCATTGCCGAGATTGAATTACTTGCCGCCTCAAACCCGAATTTGATTCGCCTGCGCGCCGACCTCTTCAATAGCGACAAATTACACATCAGCGAAGCATGGGATGAGGAGACTCTCATACGCTATGCCTATTACTGGCTAAAACAAAATGATGAACTTCGCATCGGCTGGGATAATGCGCCCCATCATCCTGAGGTCTCCACCCATCCGCATCATAAGCATGTTTCAACACAGGAGAACCTCCAGGTATCTGAAGAAACAAGTCTGGAGGATGTGCTGAGGTTTATCAAAAAGAAACTGGAAGAAGAGCGATAGAAAGACTAAGCAGAGAAATTCTCCATGCACCGCTACATGAAAGCCGACATCTCCGTTGACCACCGCGTCAGCGATGGAGCCGACATCGTACCCTTCAGGGTAAGCCGCCCAGTTCTTGCAGGCACTGGCGAAGTATCTGGAAAAACCCGTGAGGATGCTGGGCGCACAAAAAACTTCCAAAGTCAATGGCTTCGGAAGTTTTTATTATTTCTTTTCCTGTCTCTTCATGTAAACAAACGGGGTCACTTGAAGAATCTCTTTGAATTCGCGTATGAAATGTGCCTGATCGTAGTAACCAAGTTCAAGCGCAAGGCTGGTCGTAGTCTCTCCGTTCAATTGCTTAAGCGCATAACGCGCCGCTTCCAGGCGCAGCAATTGCGAGTATTGCTTCGGTGTCATTCCAACGTGAACATGATACAGTCGTTCCAATTGTCTCTGACCGATGCCCAGTTCGCTGGCAAGGTCGGGAACTTTTAAAGCTATCCTGAAATCCCGTTGCATTGCCAGAGAAGCCCGGATGATCTCAGGGTGTGTCTGCCCAAGCGCAAGACGTTCTGTCAACCAGATTTCGATAAGTTTGATGCGTTCAGATAAGGTCCGCAATTCGCCCAAACGCGCATATAGTTCCAATAACTTACTCTTGTCGTTCGCCATCAAAAATTCGATTTCATTACGAAGCTCGCTAAGTGGAATTCCTAAAAAGGGATACGCCCCGCCTTCGCGAAACCGAATCCCCAATAATTCAACACGTCCTACAAAGCCAACCTTGCGCGATATTGTGTTCGCGCCATCCAGGAATATCGGCTCTGTCAGATACTTTCCATCCACCAGGAACTTGTGCCCATAGTTAAATGCAATCCCATATCCGCCCGTGGGATTCATATATTCTTCATGGTAACCAGTCATGGGCTGGTTGCCATAAAAATACCAATAGGAGCGAACATAAGGAGCCAGGTGCTGGCTCGGAGGAATGAGTTTGAAATCCAGAAATTTTTCTGACATGGAAAGATCAATTATAAAATGTCGAAAAAATACAATTTTTATTTGACCGTGGTAGATATTATACGAGGGAATTTACACAGTATCGCATAATTTAGTAAGCAGAAACTTCATGTTGCACTCGCAATTTTCAATAAAAAGCTTACCTAATTATGAGACAAGCGATAATCAGTACACAGGAGATAAAATGTCAAAAAATATCACAATCGGCATCGTCGTTTTCGACGGAGTATTGACCTCAGAGGCGATCGGTCCGGCGGAAGTGTTCGGGATCGCCAGCAAAACGGATGCCCTGAATGGCACCAGTGTTTTATTGATCGGGGTTGAAGAAAAAGCATCCATCCAGACCGAAGAAGGAATTCGCCTCATGGTGGATGCAACGATCGCGGATGATTTATCGTTGGATGTGTTGTTGGTACCGGGCGGCAATGACATGACTCCCCTGCTGGAAAACGAAAAGCTGAACGCGTTCATTCAAAAACAGGAAACGGATGCCCAATGGCTGGGCAGTGTTTGCGCGGGAGCTTTCCTTCTGGGAAACACTGGCGTGCTGGACGGCAAACAAGCCACCACCTGGTTTGGAGGCGAGACTCGCCTACAGACTCAATTCCCCGCGATCAATGTAGTGCATGATAAGCCTGTGGTTATGGACAATCGCCGCATCACCGCGAACGGCGGGCTGGTCAGCTATCGAGCGGCATTGACTCTGCTCGGGCAGTTGATCGGCGCGGATCACGCCAAAGAAGTGTACGAAACTCTCAACATGGATCGTCTCGGTGATTGGTCTGAGATCGAAGCGAGCATCCACGCTTCAGTTTGACCGTCCATAGTGCCCGAATCGCATTGCCTTTATTGTGTCAACCGGAAAGGAATCTTGATGTATAAAATACTTCACGAACAAAACTTTGAACTTCGTCCCGGCGGGACGGTGAAATTTGAAGGCGCGCCACATGGCTCTGGCGCTTCATTCTTTCACGTCAAATCTGAGCCGGGTAAGGGCTCCTCACTACACAAACATCCCTACCCTGAGACTTGGATCGTCCGCGCGGGGAAGGTTCGCTTCACCGTGGGGAACGAGCAGATCGAAACCGAGGCAGGTCATGTCGTTGTAGCAGGAGCGAACATCCCTCACAAATATCTCAACATCGGCGCGGATATACTGGAACTCTTCTGCATTCACCCTTCGCCACAGATTCTTCAGGAAGCGGTGGAAGAATAGTGCTGAAAAATAGGACCTACGCTGTTCAAAATCTTTTGCCGCGAATTTCGCGAATTGCCACGAACTTTTTAATCAATTCGTGAAATTCGCGGCTTGCTCTTGGGGTTTTACGTAAATCCTAACAAAACATCTTGTTGACCGTCCAATACGAAGTGTGTATACGCTCGCTGTATTCTTGGAAAATCTGGTAAGGATGTTGGTGTAAAATGAAAACTCCGAGCTTGAATGGCTTGGAGTTTTAGTTCGATCAAGTATTTTATATGTAGAAAAGGAAATAAAAATGGCAACTAGAAATGCAGAAGCAGTTTGGACTGGTTCCCTAAAAGAAGGCAAGGGAACCATGAAGTTTGGCACCTACGAAGGGGCATATACCTGGTCATCCCGTTTTGAAGATGGACAGGGCACCAACCCCGAGGAATTGCTCGGCGCGGCGCATGCCGGGTGTTTCTCGATGGCGTTAAGTTCCAACCTCGGCAAGAGTGGTTTCACACCCAAGAGCATCCACACTCAGGCGCAAGTCACAATCGAGGCGGTCGACGGCAAGAACCGCATCACAAAAATCCATCTGACAACTGAGGCAGTCGTGCCTGAGATCAGCAATGAAAAGTTCCAGGAAATTGCCGCGGCGGTTAAGGAAAGTTGTCCCGTCTCTGTGGCGTTGGCAAGTACGCCGATCACATTGACTGCCCGTCTAGCAGCGTAGTAAACGAAGATTGTATAAGAGAAACAGAATTCGGAAGTCGGCATGACTTCCGAATTCTGTTTCTGACCATATAACCGCTAATAATGGGATGTCTTCGAAAGCTTCTTGTCCAACTTTGATGTTGCCATTACCCGCGGTACGACGTATTTTGGCAGGTCAACCTTCAGCAACAGTGAATCGCCATCGAGCCGTTGAATTCCCCTAAAACTTGCCTCCTGGGGATGATAGTAAATTGGGTAAGGCTCATTGAAAACGACCAATCCCGAAAAATCCTGCGGCGGTCGTCCGTAGTGTTTGTGAATATCCTCCAGTGTGAATCGTCCGCTTCGAGTGGAACCCGGTTTGGCTTTCCTATGTTTGCGGCGCTTCACAATTTTGACCTTCTCTTCAACAACCTCCTCCCAAAAATATTCTTCCTCGAGCTCATCTTCTTCCAAAAGCCAGTCTAGGATTCGATCAAGATACCAATCACCCACCTCATCGGATGCGTAGGTGCCGGGGAATCGTCCGCTGCCCATATTGGATGCGCCGCCACACAACCGTTCCATATTATCCGGCTCAGCAGACCAGGGGACGTGCCTGACGCCATGTTCGCCGAGCGTCTTTTTGATGGCAGTCTTGAATTGTTCCTTCAGCCAATCTTCGATCCAATCATTGACCAGGTCTGCCAGCGGGTCAGATGGAGGGACCCTGACTTTTTTCATCCGCCGTTCAAAGGTGATCTTTTTGCTAACGATGTATTCCTCGACCTCATCTTCATCTTTAGGCGGTTTGACATTCTTCCGCAGGACCGGACGATACATACGAATATCCGGTGTCCTGCCGATGGTGATGTCGTCATAAACAACATGCTGGGAATTGATGGTGTAAAAGCCAAACAGCGAGCCATACGCCTTGTCTTTATGGGCGTCTCGATGTGCAAGAAAGACACGCGTCCTGCCCGGCTCGATCCAGCGCAGAAGACCCGGCAAGCGGCGGCTGCACCCCTGCCTTCTCGCTTCCTCAATGTACGAATCGACGGTTGGATATGCCTGCCCCACCCAGATGAGAATATCAGTGTCTCGATAGACCCTTTGAGATGCGTTCATACTTCCTCCTATACAAAAAACCACTGGGAACGACATCACATATTTGCGCCGCATAAGATCCCTTTGAAGTTTACGCAAATGCCAATTTCATTATAGGACTGTAAAAACTCAAAGTCAACTTGGGGATGTTGATGAAAATCCTGGTGTAAACTTGACAAATTACATCAGAAATCCAATTTTCAAGAGGCACCTGTGCATATAAAATTTGAGAAAGACCTTACCAATCTATCCTCCTTGCTCGAACGAACAAAAGCAGCATCTGACCAATATCTCAATGAGATCAATCAACGCCCGCCTGCAACTGGTTATTCGAAGAAAGAAAATCTTGAAATCTCCCAACAAGGGCTTGGCGCTGAGAAAACACTTGACCTCTTCCTTGAACGCTACGGGGACCACATGCCCGCCAGCAATGGACCGCGCTTTTGGGGTTTGGTCACCGGCGGGACGACTCCCGCTTCGCTGCTTGGCGATTGGCTGACCTCTGTCTATGACTTGAACTTGAGCCACGCCGGGAACTCTGTCGCGCCGGATATCGAAATGGAAGCCGTTTCCATGCTGCGCGAATTATTCGGTCTGCCCGCCTCTTTCTCAGGGACGTTTGTTTCCGGTGCGACGATGTCAAACTTCGCCGGGTTAGCCATTGCCCGCGAGTGGATCGGACGCCAGCATGGCAAATCCATTTCACAGGAAGGTTTACATTCCATTCCACCTGTCAAAATTCTGAGCTGCGAAGCGCACAGCAGTTCGTTCAAGTCTTTGGGAATGCTTGGTCTGGGGCGAAACTCCCTGAAAGTCGTCCCCAAGCTGCCCGAAAATAGAGAGGCGGTGAACGTCGTCGAGTTGAAAAAAGCATTGAAAGAAATGAACGGCGAGCCTTGCATCGTCATCGCCAATGCTGGGACGGTCAACACCGTGGACTTTGACGATATCCAAGCTATCGTCGCATTAAAATCGGAATTCAAGTTCTGGTTGCATGTGGATGCGGCATTCGGCGGATTCGCAGCTTGCTCGCCAGAGTTCAAGCACCTGCTCAACGGTATCGAACACGCAGACAGTATTACCATCGATGCACACAAGTGGCTAAACGTGCCGTACGACTCGGCGATGATCTTCACCCAACATCGTGATCTGCAAATTGCGGTCTTCCAAAACAGCGGAGCCTATCTCGGCGCGATTGCCGAACCTGTGGACTTTATCCATCTTGCGCCGGAGAATTCACGCCGCATGCGCGCCCTGCCCGCCTGGTTTAGTTTGATGGCGTATGGAAAAGAGGGCTATCAAGACATTGTTGAACGAAATTGTGAGATGGCAGAAAAACTTGGCGCGAAGATTTCTGCAAGCAAGGAGTTCAAGCTGCTTGCCCCTACG
>JACPVC010000081.1 GCA_016191955.1 Chloroflexota bacterium | reverse complement strand
TGGCATGAATGGCATGACCCAGTTCATGTGCGAGGGTTGCCACTTCACGTCCCGTTCCCTGATAGTTCACCAACACAAACGGAGTCATATCCGGCAGCACCGACCAGCAGAACGCGCCGCCGCGCTTGCCCTTGCGGATTTCACTGTCGATGCGGCTTTCGTCGAAGACGCGCTTGGCAAGTTCCGCAACTTTGGGCGAGAAGGTATTGAAAGCATCCAATACCATATTGACGGCTTCGTTCCACTCGTAGGTCTTCTTTGAGGCGGCGATGGGCGCGTAAATGTCGTAGCGGCGAATCTTCTTCATACCAAGATGCTTCGCCTTCATCTTAAAGTAACGCTGGAAGATGCCCACATTCTTGCGTGCCACAGAAAGCAGCGCTTCCACGGCTTCATCGGGCACGTCGTTGTTCAGGTTACGCGGCGCGATGGAGTTCTTGAACTTACGCAGGTTGACGTTTTCATTATGCCAATCGCGCAAAATGGTCTGGTAGATCTGCCCAAGGATCGGTCCATCCTCCCCATACACCTTGAACTGCGACTGATAACTCGCGGCGCGCACAGCCGGGTCTGCGCTGTAACGATAGGAGAACAACTCCGCCGCGGTCATTTCCTTTTCCTTGCCGCCGACCTTCATCTTGAAGGCATAGCGGTTCGTGATGGAGTCGTATAAGTTGCCGAGCGCACTTACGCCGGTCACGTTCTTGAGGTTGACGATCTTCTCTTCAGGTTCGCTCAGGGTGTGCGGTTTGAAATTGCGCATCGCTTCGAGATAATAGCGATAATCGCCCGAAGCATCCATCAAGCGTTTGGCATTCTCTTCATCCAATTCCTTCCACCATAGGCTGAAGAACAAGGTGCGGTTCTCGATCTCCGCCAGGAATTGCATGGCGCGCGCCTGTAACGCCTGCGCTTTCTGGTCCTGCGTATCTGCCGTAAAAGATAAACCCGCAAACGAATACAACTTGTTGCCGATGCGTGCCGTCGCTTCGCTGGCTTTCAACACATCCACGAACTGCTCGGCGGGCATATCGGGCTTGAGCTTGTCGCGCACACCCTCAAAGGATGTTACTTGCTCTTCGATCATGTCGAACGCATTTTGAAGTTCCGCGCTGTCGTAACCGGGATATAAAACTGAAAGGTCCCACTTGGAAAGTTTATACGCCATAATGTCTCCTTTTTCATTATTGTAGGGGCGAGGTAACCTCGCCCCTACGTTTTATCATAAAGAAATTATTTTCGACCCACTCTTTAGTGTGGATTTTATAAACTGGACCGGACGTGCATGATATCGCCATCTTTGACGATATATTCCTTGCCCTCGAGGCGGAACTTGCCCTTTGCCTTCGCCTCATTCATAGACCCTAGGCTGATCAGGTCTTCATAAGCCACCACCTCGGCGCGAACGAATCCACGCGAAAGATCGGTGTGGATTTCGCCTGCCGCTTCCTGCGCCGTCGCCCCGCGGTGAGTCACCCACGCGCGGACTTCATCTTCGCCGACCGTGAAGAAGGTCTGCTCGCTCAACAGGTCGTACGACAAATTGATCATGCGGTTGAGGCTGAGTTCCTTGATGTCGTATTCGTCCATGAAGACAGCGGCATCTTCGGCAGAGAGTTGAGCGATCTCCATTTCGAGTTTGCCCATCAACGCCACGGAGGGATGATCGAGTTTCGCCTCCGGTGCAGACTGACCCTCGCCGAGGTTGAATACGGTCAACAGGCGTTTACGTGAAAGTAAGCCGAAACTCGAAAGTTCTTTCTCCTCTTCGAGAGTGTATTCGAGGTCACGTAAGGGTTTGTTATCAGACAATGCAGCGTTTAATTTCTCGAACAATTCCGTCTGGCGGGCGTTGAGGGTTTTATCCGTGCCGCCTTTTTTGCGTTCATCTACAAGACGCTCAAGTTTGCGTTCGACGGCGATCAAGTCGTTCAACAGCAGTTCGCTGGTCATCGTGTCCACGTCGCGCAGGGGATTGATGCTGCCGTTCGGGTGAGCCACGTTGTCGTTCTCGAAAGCACGGACGACCAAGATCAGCGCGTCCATTTGGTTAAGTTGGTTCAGCAACTGACCGGAGATGCCCGTCTTGGCAGAACCGCTATCCAAACCGGCAATGTCGGCGTAGGTTACTTTGGCGTAAATCGTCTTGCGTGGGTTGAACATCTTCGAGAGGGTGTCCACGCGCGGGTCGGGCACGTCCACCACAGCCTGGTGGACCTCCATGCGGCCAGCGGAGGCGTTGGTGGGGGCATTTCCACGCGTGATGGCGTTGAAGATCGTTGTCTTTCCTGATTGGGGGAGTCCAATAATTCCTAGCTTCATCTTGACCTTATCAATGGGAGTGGTATACTTGCGTTCGCCCCGCTAAGCGGGATGTTCGACAAACAAGCCGAAGTGGCGGAATAGGCAGACGCGCACGACTCAAAATCGTGTTCCCTCCGGGAATGAGGGTTCGATTCCCTCCTTCGGCACACGGATTATACCTTAGCAGGTACTTTACCTTAGGTTAATTTCCACTGGCTGCGTCCTCCATAAATTGTGGAGGACGTTTGATTTTTATATGTATCTTTCCATATAAGGTTGACTGTGTCATTTTGGGATTGTAGAATGAAAATGGAAACAGATCCATTTGGAAGTACGTATGCAAACTATCAACGGTCTGGGAAGGAACCGCTATGAAACTCTCGTTCTTCTTTGCCCTCTTCGACCTCTTCGTCATTCTGGCATACCCAATTGTCTATGTAATTTATCGCCTTCGTAAGATGAAGGGTGTAAAATAGGGCACATTGCTCGACATTCCTGAAAAAATTCCAGGAGGCCCTTTATGCCCTCGTACAACGAAGTCCTGGCAGTGATCCTTGGGGGAGGCCGCGGAGCGCGCCTTTACCCGCTCACGCAGATGAGATCCAAGCCTGCCGTACCCATTGCGGGGAAATACCGCCTCATTGACATCCCTATCAGCAACTGTATTAACTCTGAGATCTTTCGCATTGCGATCCTGACGCAGTTCAACTCGGTATCGCTGCATCGTCATATCACCCGCACCTATAATTTTGACTCCTTTCACCAGGGCTGGGTGCAGATCTGGGCTGCCGAGCAGACGATGGAAAGCGCCGACTGGTACCAGGGCACGGCGGATGCCGTCCGCAAGCAGATGCTGGAAATCCAGGCGACTGGCGCGAAGTACGTGCTCATCCTTGCAGGGGACCATCTTTACCGCATGGACTACAAAGCAATGGCGGAATATCATTGGGAAAATAAGGCTGATATCACCGTCGCCGTGCAGCCGGTTGCGAAGGACGAAGCAGGCCGTTTCGGAGTCCTGAAGCGCGAGTCCGATGGGACGATCTCCGACTTTTTTGAAAAGCCCAAAGACCCGGAAATCCAAAAACAATTTGTCAGCCGCGACGACCCCAAGCGCCCATTCCTCGGCTCGATGGGCATTTACATGTTCAATACGAAAGTGCTGGTTGACTTTATCAATAACTTTCCCGATTACGACGATTTCGGCGGGGACATCATTCCGCAGGCGATCAAAACGCATAAAGTATTCGGCTTTGATTTCGAAGGTTATTGGCAGGATATTGGAACCATCCGCTCGTTCTATGAGACGAACTTGATGCTCACCGCGTCCAGCTCGCCTTTCGATTTCTACGATGCAAAGCTGCCCATCTATACCGATACGCGTTACCTGCCTGCCTCCATTGTGGAGGATAGTAAACTGAAGGATGTGTTGATCGCGGAAGGCAGCCGGGTCTTGAAGTCAGACATTGAACATTCCATCATCGGTATTCGCAGCCAGATCGCGGCGGGATGTGTCATCAAGGACAGCATCGTAATGGGGTCAGATTACTTTGAGCGTAATTTCGGCGAAGTGCCCATCGGCATCGGTCCGAAGTGCCACATCGAAGGCGCCATCCTTGATAAGAATGTGCGCGTTGGTGAGAACGTCACCATCCGCCCCTTCCCGCGCAACACAGACCAGGACCATGAGAAATGGTATGTGCGCGATGGGATCGTCATCATCCCAAAAGATGTGGAGATACCCTCTGGCACGGTGATTGCGCCATAGTCGATGCGATGCGACCCCAAGGGTTTTCAAACCTTTGGGGGTTTTTATAAAAATTCACAAAACTGCAACATTTCCCGGCGGGCATGGCGGGGGACAACATTAAAATTATGCTATACTCGCATTTAACTATGAAGTCAACGCGCGAATTCTGGCAACGCTGGGCTGAGTCCTTGCGCCGTTATCAACTTCACGATCTTGTCGCCTCGTTCCTCGAAGCAGGGAGTCCGCTTGCTTTGATTGGAGCGCAGGCGATTTATTTTGGGGAAGGTTT
The DNA here is from genome assembly GCA_016191955.1 of Chloroflexota bacterium. GTDB lineage: Bacteria > Chloroflexota > Anaerolineae > Anaerolineales > Villigracilaceae > Villigracilis. The sequence goes on along the minus strand of JACPVC010000081.1, from coordinate 10,150 downwards.
TATGAAGAGCGAACAGCTCGATGCGCTTGCCAATATGCTTGAAGATGAAACCGAAACGCGCGCCTTTGCCGCCTTTTTGAGCCGCGATGGAGCGAGTTTATGATCGCATTAGCCATCCTTGTCGTCGCCGCATTTTTGCTGTTTGTCATCACGCTCTGGAAGCGGCGTTCTCCTGCACACCTGCGTGAGATTCCCGCCTTTACCAAACTTACCCATGCGGTTGGTTTGAGCATTGAAGATGGAAAACGGCTCCACGTCTCACTTGGGCATGGCAGCCTGCTCGATGCACGCGGCGGCTCTGCCCTTGCCGGGTTGGCATTACTGCGGAGCGTTGCCGAGCGCACTTCCGTCAGCGACATGCCTTCCGTCGCCTCCGCTGGCGATGCGGCGCTTGGTCTGTTGACCCAGGACACGCTGCAAGCCGGATATCAAGCTGCGGGCGTCGAAGATGCATACGTCCACACGATGGGACGCGTCACTGGCTTGACTCCGTTCAGCTATGCTGCGGGAGCCATGCAAATCCCACAGAACGAAAACGTTTCGACGAATATCATCATCGGGCATGTTAGCTCCGAAGCCGGTTTGATGACGGACGCCGCCGAACGGAACAACATCAAACTCATCGGCGCTTCCGATAATTTGGCAGGGCAATCCGTTTTGTTTGTAAACACGGAAGACCCGTTGATCGGCGAAGAACTCTTTGCAGCCGGGGCTTACCTTAATTCAGACCCAACTCATGCCGCCAGCCTGACCGTGCAGGATATTTTCCGTTGGCTAATTATTCTGGCTTTATTGGGCGGAGCGGCGGCGAAATTCGTGGGGGTCCTCTAATGCGAGTCTTTACTGCCGTTATTGCAATCGCTGTCGGTGTTCTCGTTTTGCTGGGATACTTCCTGCCGCAGGCCGTAAGTTCGCAAATCATCCTGCTCGATTGGGCGATCATCCTCGCCGGGGCTGCCGCATTGGTCGGCATCCTGAACCTCGTCAACGTCCATGCCGATAAAATCCGACGCCGCGCGAAGGATGGCATTTACAGCGCCGTTCTCATCATCGGCTTGTTTGCTACATTCGTCTTTGCCCTGGTTCTTAAACCGCAAAATGCGTATGTGCAAGCCTTTGTTCTCAAAGGCATCATCATTCCCGTCGAGGCATCCTTGATGGGGTTACTCGCAGTTTCATTGCTTTATGCCGCCGTTCGTTTATTACGCCGTCGTTCCGATGTGATGAGCATTGTCTTCATCGTCACGGCGGGATTGCTCTTCCTCGGTTCGGCAACATTGCCGTTTGGAGATGTGCCTCTGATTGGCACGCTCGTCCGCCCGTGGGTTACGCAGATCTGGGCGCTCGGCGGCGCGCGCGGAATTTTAATCGGCGTGGCGCTTGGCACCCTCACCACCGGTTTGCGCGTGCTCTTCGGCGTGGACCGTCCGTACGGGGGTAATTGATGGCAGATATGATCCAGTGCCCCGTCTGCGGTGCGGAAAACCCGCCGAACCAAAAGATATGTCAGCGTTGCCAAACCCCGCTAACAAACGACGCTTCTTTAAAACCGGGGCAATCTCCCGTTCACAAAGATACAGGTGAGTTGGAAGGACTCCTGCCACAGTGGTTAAAGGATGCGCGTCAGTCTGCCAAGGCGGAAACGCCCGCCGAACAACCGCCTCAACTTCCAAAGGATGAACCGCTTACCCAAAAAACTGCGGCTCCAAAAATGGACTTTTTAGCGGGTCTGCAATCCCAAGCCGGGAACGAAGATGAAGAAGATGTTCCCGATTGGCTTGCCAGCATTACGGGCACGGCATCGTCCAAACAAAAGCCCGACGAGGCAGAGACCAGCGGCATCCGCTGGGTTGAAACGGGGAGTAAGACGGACTTCCACCAAGGCGAGTCTGCCGAAGAAGAAGTGCCTGCCTGGCTGGCAGGGATGCAGTCTCCGCAGCCGGGTGCGGAAGAGAAAGATGAGCTGACCGATTGGTTCCGCGAATCGGGCGCACAGGAACAATCCTCCCAACAAGGGTTCCAGGAAAAACCACAACAGACCCCGCCATTTGACTCTTCATTTGCGATCCCACCTTCTGAAGAAACGCCAGACTGGTTGAAACAAATGGCTGCCAACGCCGGAGAAAAAGAACCTGAGCCTCCGGCAGAAACATCCTTCGGTTCATCCGACTGGTTCAGCCAGCCGCCTGCAGATTCAAGTTCCACGCCGTCTGGTCAACCCTCGGAGACGCCGGATTGGTTGAAACAAATGCAGTCGGATGTCAATGCTTCTTCGCAGCCGCAAGCTTCTGCAGAACCGTTCGCTTTTTCGTCCGATGCCGATACGCCGGACTGGGTGAACCAAATGCAGGCTGATAACTCTGCGGAACAGGCACAAACCCCTGAGCCGTTTGGGACATCATCGGAAACGCCCGATTGGCTGAGTAGTTTGGGCTCTGTGTCCGGCGGGGAAGCGGCTCCTTTCGCTGAATCAACTCCGGCTGAGTCTGAGCCGCTTGTGTCCGGCGATGAAATCCCATCCTGGCTGGCTCCCGAACAGGATGCCGCCAAGAAGACCGACTCCAAACCGCGCTGGCTGCAAAGCGAAGAGGAAGCTGCCACGGGCACGCCTGCATGGCTGGCATCGGAACAGCCTGCCTCTGAAACGCCCGCTCAAGATGACATGCTTGGCGGCCTGCCGGATTGGTTGAAATCTGCCGCGCCCGAATCGACGATCTTTGATGAACCTGCTCAGACGGTTGAACCCCCGAAGACCGAAGAACCGAAACCACAGGCGGGCTCGCCGTTTGCATCTGCTCCTGCATTTTCAGGAGATGCCTTCCAGCCTCAGGGCGAAGCGCTCTTCACCGAAATGCCAGACTGGCTCTCGAATGCAATGGAAGAGCCATCCGCTTCTGCTGTAACGCCCGAACCGATCACCGGCTCCGATGCGCTCGCGCCGAATGTGCTGCCTTCGTGGGTCGAAGCAATGCGTCCATCCGACCAGGGCATGTCGAATATCGTTGCTGCCTCCAACGACGTGACTCTCGAATCACGCGGCGCACTGGCGGGTCTTTCCGGCGTGCTGCCGATGGGTGTGGGGTTTACGCCAACCAGCAAGCCGAAATCCTATTCCATCAAACTCAACGCCAGCGAAGAGCAGTTGAAACATGCGGGAATTTTGGAGCAGATCCTCACCGCCGAGACCGCGCCTGTACCGCTTGCGTTTGAGAAGACGCTCGGCGCTTCACGTGGACTACGTTGGTCTATCGCATTCATTTTGCTTATCGTGACGTTAATTACTTCATTCATGAGCACGCGGGTCTTTTCCACACCGGTGGGTGTTCCGAGTGAGCTCAGCTATGCTGTGGCAGTTGCGCAAGCCATCCCTGAAAATTCACCCGTGCTGGTGGCGGTCGATTACGAACCGTCTCGCGCCGGTGAAATGGAAGCCGCTGCCACTCCGTTATTGGACAATATGCTGTTGTTGAAACATCCGCGTCTGACTTTTATTGCCAGTAATGAATCCGGCTCGCTGCTTGCCGAACGCCTCATTACCGGACCTCTGGCTGTTCACAGCTACCAGAGTGAAGTGACCTACCTGAATCTGGGTTACCTCTCCGGCGGACAGATGGGCATCCGCGCCTTTGCGCAAAACCCCGTATCTGCTGCCCAATTGGATATCAACGTCCAGCCCGCCTGGACTCTCCCACCCTTGCAAGGCGTGACTGCTCTCAATCAATTCGCCCTCATCATTCTCATTACTGACGATGCCGACACCGCCCGTTCGTGGGTGGAACAGACGGAAGGCGCGCGTGGCGCAGTTCCCATTGTCGTCGTCTCCAGCGCGCAAGCCGCGCCGATGATCCAGCCGTATTACAACTCCGGTCAGGTGGCAGGGATGGTTTCAGGTCTCTATGGCGGTGCGATCTTCGAACAACAATATAACAACGGACGCCCCGGCATGGCGCGCAATTATTGGGATGCCTACAGCATCGGTATGCTGCTTGCCATGCTGCTCGTGCTCGGCGGCGGTTTCGTCAATTTGGGTCTCGGTCTGCGCGACCGCGCCGCAATGCGAGAGGGGAAATAAGATGCCTTTCATTTCCCTCGACCTCATCACAGGCGCATTGAGTTTCCTTTTCACACTCATGATCTTGAGCTACTTGATCGGAGATAATCCGCTTTTCAAGATCGCTGTTTATCTTTTCATCGGTGTTGCTTCCGGTTATGTCGCTGCCGTGGTTTTCTGGCAGGTGCTTTACCCGAAACTTTTTCTACCCATGAGCAATGCCTTGTTGGCAGGCGCATACAATCAGGGATTGCTCCTGGTTGCACCATTGCTGGGCGTTGCCTTCATCTTCATGAAAGTTTCGCCCCGGCTTTCTGGAATTGCCCGCATCACCATGGCATTCCTCGTCGGCGCGGGTGCTGCTGTTACTCTCGCCGGCGCATTGACCGGCACGATCATTCCGCAAGTGAGTGCCACCATCGACTTCTTCGACCCGCAAACCGCGGCAGCGAGAAACATTGGCGCTTTCGAGGTGCTTGGCAATGGCGCTATTTTGTTGGTGGGTGTGGTCACCTCGCTGGCATACTTCCACTTCGGCGCAAGCCAAAAGCCGGATGGCTCGACCAAACGCTTCGCCCTGATCGATATGTTTGCCTGGATCGGGCGTATCTTTATTGGCATCACTTTAGGCGCGATCTTCGCGGGCGTCTACGCCGCAGCGTTGACCGCCTTCATTGAACGCATTTCTTCACTTGCTATCTTCATCAAAACCCTGTTTGGGATACCCTAGGTATTATGCCCACCTCACTGGTCACCAGTAACTCCCTGCTTGCCATCGATGTCGGCGCGGCGAACACCCGCGCAGTTCTCTTCGACGTGATCGAAGGCGAATACCGTTTCGTGGCATCCGGCGTTGCACCCAGCACAGCCGAAGCGCCTTATAAGGATGTCTCCGAGGGCGCGCGTAATGCCATTCAGGCATTGCAAAACATTCTGCAGAGGACCCTGCTCGAACAGACCGCACGCAGTCTCATTATGCCGAGCCAGCCAGACGGTTCCGGCGTGGATTCGCTCGTGGTCACCATCTCAGCCGGTCCCGCGGTGCGAACGCTCGTTGTCGGCTTGCTCAAGGATGTCTCGCTCGAAAGCGCCCGCCGCCTGACCGAGTCTACCTACGCGCGCATCATGGATACCCTCAGCCTGAGCGACCAGCGCAAGCCCGACCAGCAGATCGACAGCATCCTGCGCATCCGCCCGGATATGGTTGTCATCGCCGGCGGCACGGATGGAGGCGCATCACGCTCCGTTAAAAAATTGCTCGAGCCCATCGGGCTTGCCAGCTACCTGATGCCGGATGAAAAACGCCCCGCGGTTTTATACGCAGGCAACGAAAAACTTGTAGAAGAAGTGAAATCGCTGGTTGGTTCGCTTGCAACCAGACTGCATTTCAGCTCCAACATTCGCCCTTCGCTTGAAGTCGAAGATATCGACCCCGCTGAACTCGAATTGGCGCAAATGTTCGTCGCCATTCGCAAAAAACAACTCAAAGGTTTGGATGTGCTCGACCTTTGGGCGGGCGGTCACACCCTGCCAACCGCCTATGCAACCGGGCGCATGGTGCGCTTCCTCTCGAATGTTTATGGCACTAATAAAGGCTTGCTCAGCGTGGACTTGGGCGCATCCTCTACCATCATTGCGGCGGGCTTCGCGAATAAATCTGTGCTGAAGACCTACCCACAATTTGGGCTTGGCGAAAACATAGTCGGCTTGTTGAACTACACAACCGTCGAAGACATCCTGCGCTGGTCGACGCTCGATATTCCACCGAGTGCTATTGTTGATTATTTGCATCAAAAGTCCCTTTACCCCGGAAGCATCGCAGCGACCAAGGAAGATTTTGTGATCGTGCAATCGGTGGCAAAACAGGCGTTATATCTTGCCATGCAAGCCGCCCGCCGCGATTTCCCGAAGGAAGCTGCCTCCATCAAGCCGACTCTCACTCCACTCTTTGACCCCATCATTGCTGGGGGCGCCGCCCTGAGCGACGCTTCGCGCCCCGGTCAGAGCCTGCTCCTGCTCCTTGACTCGGTGCAACCCGTGGGCATTTCCACCGTCATCCTCGATCAGAACAACCTGATGCCCATGTTGGGCGCGGCTGCTTCACAAAACAACATCCTGCCGGTGCAGGTGCTTGAATCCGGCGCGTTCCTGAGCGTAGGTACGGTCGTCTCGCCGGTGGTCACCACAAAGTACGGCACGTCGATTTTGAAGGCAAAGGTCACCTACGAAAACGGCACGGAAGCGAACGTGAATTTGAAATATGGTTTCCTTGAAATTCTCCCGCTTGCCAGTGGCGAAACGGCTCGAATCACCATTCAAGTTTCGCGCGGCGTGGATATTGGCTTTGGTCCTGGGCGCGGCACGAAGAACATGGCGATCAGCGGCGGCGCACTGGGCATCGTCTTCGACGGGCGCGGACGTCCGCTTGATATGCCTGCCGACCCGGTGCGTAGGCGTGAACTCATCAAAAAATGGAACTGGGCTTTGGGAGGCGGATAGACCATGTTAGCACCTGTACATCATATTATTGGTCTCACCACCATTGTCCGCGAACGGTTGCTGCCCATATCCGGCAATGTCCTCGCACGCGTTCAGCAAAAAGTGACCGCAGGCGAAGTTGTGGCAGAAACCCGCTGGGCACGCGAACATACACTGTTGGATGTGGCTCGTATTTTGGGCGTCTCCCCCGCAGCCGCAGACCGCCTGATCAAATGCAAAATGGACGATCAAATCACAGCGGCTGCCGAAGTCGCCGTAGGGCGCGGTTTATTCCCTCGTTCCGTGCGCGCACCGAAAGATGGGCGCGTGGTCGCTGTCGGCGGCGGACAGGTTTTGTTGGAAGTCGGTGAAGCCAAAATGGAATTGCGAGCCGGTATTCCGGGCACTGTTGTCCAGATCATCCCGAACCGTGGGGTGGTCATCCAAACCTCCGGCGGATTGGTTCAGGGTGTGTGGGGTAATGGACGCATCGATGCGGGTTTGCTGGTCAACTTGATGGAAGGTCCCGATACGGTGCTTGTCCCCGCCCGTGTGGATGTCAGCCTGCGTGGCTCGATCATCCTCGGCGGGATGATACGAACCGTTGAAGCCCTGCAAGCCTTGGCAGACTTGCCCGCGCGCGGTTTGATCGCCTCCAGCATCCAGCCGTCGCTTTTATCCAAAGCGCGTGAGATGCGTTTCCCGATCCTCGTCACAGACGGGATCGGCACATTGCCGATGAATTCCGCTGCATATAAATTGCTCAGCACCAATGCCAAGCGCGAAGTGGCATTGAACGCCGAAGCCTTTGACCGCTATACGGGTGCGCGCCCGGAGGTCTTCATTCCTTTGCCAATTTCTTCCGAGCCGCCCATGCCGAATGAAGTGGAAGTCTTTGCGCCAGGTTTGCAAGTGAAGATGCGCCGCCCGCCGGCAATGGGGATAATCGGTTCCATCGTCTCCATCAAGCCGGGCTTGACCACCCTCCCCAGTGGGCTGCGCGCCCAGGCAGCCGAAGTGAAACTTGAAAATAACGAGACGGTGATCGTTCCGCTCGTAAACATGGAAGTTGTGGGATAATTGCCCAGACCGATATGACCACCTACTAATCAGGAGAGTGCTCCATGTCTTATGAAGAACCCAACTTTGATGAAAATATGCCCGATGACGGTCAACTGCCGGAAGAGTCGAATAACAATCGCACGTTCCTGATTGCTGCCGGTATTCTGGGGGGGATCATCCTGATCTCCATCGCCTGTCTTGTGGGCGTTTATCTTTTCACTCAAAATTCAAACGCCCAAATCGATGAACAAGCTGTTGCCGCCACTCAGACCGCACAGGTCGCCAGCAATTTCATTAACGATGCGTTGACCGCCACCTTCCAAGCATCCATTCTGCCGACCGCTACTGAACCGCCCACGGCGACATCCGTCGTCAATGTCGCCACGGTCACTCCTACTACTGGGACGAGTGTAGCGAATGCAGGTACCCCAGCGGCTGCCACCGCCACCGTCGGCGCAGCGTTGACTCAGGCAGCCATTGCCCAGTTGACTATTGTCCCCACCACCACCGCGCTGCCCAAGACCGGCTTCGTGGAAGATGTGGGAGTTCCCGGTCTGGTTGTGATGGCGCTGGCGTTCATCATCGTCATCCTCATGGCTCGCCGCTTGCGCGCTGTACCAGTGAGATAATCTTTCCAAATCCAAACGCAAAAAAGGACAGACATCTGATGGTGTCTGTCTTTTTTCATTTTTAACCCGAGTTGTTACCTTTGTTCTGTAAACTGCATTTGTCGGATTTCATAATGCAAGGTCGCAAGGTTGCCAAGATTTAATGCCTTTTCTTTGCGACTCAGCGCCTTTGCGTTAAGCTTTGTTGCCAATTATGCAGGATGACTTGATTAGACGTTATCGGAAATAACTTATATGCCACCGTCCCGAAGGTTTGAGCGAGTAAATTTAATGCCGAATAACAACCTTCGGGACGTTTTTTTCTAATTACCGATAACGTCTATTCTTTATTTACATCTCTACCACTGCCGCTTCCACCGATTGGATGGGCGGCAGGAAGTCTGCCAGCAGATCCCAACTATCGCCGGAGTCACGCGAATAAAACAACTGCCCCGTATTCGAGCCGATGTAAATTCCCGCATCTTCGAATGAATCAGTCGCCATTGCCTCGCGCAGGACGACCAAGTGCGCCTTTTCGGGCAGGCCCTTTGTCATCCGTTCCCACGACTCGCCAGCGTCCCGGCTGCGCCAGACGGAGAACTTGCCATCCACGCTCATACGATATTGATCGCTCTCCTCGAGGGCAATATAGATCGTGCGCGGATCCGTGGGATGGACAGCGATTGGAAACCCAAACCGGCTCGGTAATCGTCCTTCACCGATGTCGATCCAATCCTCTCCGCAGTTATCACTGCGATACACGCCACAATGATTCTGCTGATAGATGACATTTGGGTTCGAAGGATGCATGGCTATTTTATGGACGCATTGACCGAACTCAGGGAATCGCGGTCCTCCAAAATCTGCAAGCACGTTCTTGTTATAGGGCGCCCAGGTCGCTCCACCATCGTCGGTGCGGTAACAGCCAGCCGCGGAGACCGCGATGTACATGCGGTTAAGATTCATAGGGTCAAGGAGGATCGTGTGCAGAGTCAAGCCGCCTGCGCCTGGATTCCACTGTCCGCGCTGGGGATGGTCATAAAGAGCTTCATTGATTGTCCACGTTTCGCCGCGGTCCTGAGATTTAAACAAGGAGGCGGGTTGCGCCCCCGCATATAACACACCCGGTTCATTCTCTCGTCCCGGTTTGATGTTCCAAACCTTGCTCATTTTTTCGGGAATATCCTTCACGCTCTCACCGCCCTCAGAGCGAAAGGCTTCCTCCACTGTGCCCGCGGGACGCCCCGATTTGGATGGACGGGTGAGAATGGGAACCTGTTTCGCCTGGGTCCACGTTTTTCCGAGATCATCGGAGTAATGGGTGGTGGGACCATATACAAAATGACTCGTTGCCGCATGCAACCGCTGGTCGCGCGGGTCCAACTGCATGTGCATGACATTCCAGCTCTTGAATTGGATGTCGCTCATCTGCCATTTTTTTCGTTTGGGGTCGCTCGTAAATATAAAACCACCCTTGCTTGTACCGACAAAGACCATTACTTTTTTGCTCATCACATACTCCTTTCCAGTAAACGATAAAACAGAAAATATGTTCTAAGTATTATACACCCTGTCGGGACGCTTGCAAGAATCAATTTTGCGGGTTTAACAAGGCTTCCAACTCGCCTTCATATTTTACTCGCATCCGAATGGAGAGCGGCGAATTGAGGTGTTTGCGAAGCACCGCTTCGTCCCTGCCCTTCCTGTCGTAATGATCGCGGTAGACCTGCACCAGCGAGATTGTCTCGCCCATGTATTTCTCAACGCGGACATCATCGCCAGCCTTGACTGTCCCTTCCCGAAGCACACGCACGTAAAAGCCGGGTCTATCGGCGGCGCTGAACTTCTTCACCCATTGCGGGTCGCCGATTTTTGTCGCAAATGTCGAGCATGGGATGCGAGGCGCGGTTACTTGTAGAGACACGTCACCGATGTAAAGATAATCGCCAAT